>DAOMGA010000310.1:0-2743 GCA_035430085.1 Pseudomonadales bacterium | reverse complement strand
TCGCGATATGGTTTTTGCAGAACAACATGATCACGGCTTGCCCATCAACAAACGTGCGGCGCGTGATGGTCGGTATCTGTACATAATCAATGTCGGCGAAAATAAAAATAACTGCGTGCTGGAAGCGCAGCCGATGGGTAAGGAGATGATTCAGGCTTTCGTCGAGAAGAAGCTCAATCGCACGCAATTGCTGTGTTTTCTGAGCAAGCCTGCCGGCGAAGAGTTGTATGATGTGGAGCAGGATCCGCTGCAATTACATAATCTGGCAGCGGACCCTGCAAAAGACAGTGTCAGGTTGATGATGAAAAAACGCCTGGACGCACAGGTGTTTTGATCTGTTCCATCCGTTGCTGGATGCTCTCGACAATACCGCTGCTGCTGAGGCCGCAAGCATCCAGCAAATCACCGTGTTTGCCATGATTCAGGAATACATCCGGTAAACCGAGATTCAACACCGGCATCACAATGCCTTGCGCCGCCAGAAATTCATTCACAGCAGCGCCCGCGCCACCCATGACGGTATTTTCTTCCAGTGTGACCAGTACATCGTGTTGTTGTGCGAGTTGCAGCACCAGTTTTTCATCCAGCGGTTTTACAAAACGCATATCGGCGACGGTGGCGTTCAATATATCTGCTGCGCCGAGTGCGCGTTGCATCAATGCGCCGAAATTCAGTATCGCTACACGCGTGCCGTCTTTTTTACCTTCTCGTTTGACAACACCTTTGCCGATGGGCAGCGCAGTCATTTCACGTGCGACGATGGCATTCGATCCGGTGCCGCGTGGATAACGCACGGCAGCAGGGCCCTGATGTTGATAGCCGGTGTAAAGCAATTGGCGGCATTCGTTTTCATCGGAGGGCGCCATCACCAGCATGTTCGGAATACAGCGCAAATAACTGAGATCGTAACTGCCGGCGTGGGTCGCGCCGTCTTCACCGACGAGGCCTGCGCGATCAATCGCAAACAGTACGTCAAGATTTTGCAACGCCACATCGTGAATCAATTGATCGTAGGCGCGTTGCAGGAAAGTGGAATAGATCGCGACTACCGGTTTCATACCGTCGCAAGCCAGACCGGCGGCCAGTGTCACGGCGTGTTGTTCGGCGATAGCCACATCGTGGAAGCGATCAGGAAAACGTTCGCTGAATGCCACCATGCCGGAGCCTTCGCCCATCGCCGGTGTAATGCCGATCAGTTTTTTATCGACAGTCGCCATGTCGCACAACCAGTCACCAAAAATATCCTGATATTTTTTGCCTTTGGGTTTGTCTTCTACTGCCTGGATTTTTTTCGGCGCAGCTTCAATTTTTGACAGCGCGTGGTAACCGATGGGGTCGGCTTCTGCCGGCGCAAAACCTTTGCCTTTGGTGGTGATGATGTGCAGTAACTGCGGCCCTTCCAGATCACGCAAATTGTTCAGCGTGTGTACCAGATCATGCAGGTTGTGACCGTCGATAGGGCCGATGTAATTGAAACCGAGTTCTTCAAACAATGAGGCAGGCGCGACCATGCCTTTCATGTGTTCTTCGGTGCGCTGCGCTAATGTAAAAGCCGGTGGAATTTTCGCGAGAACTTTTTTGCCGCCGCTGCGCACAGTGGTGTAAAACTTGCTCGCCCAGAGTTTTGCAAAATAGGTTGCCAGCCCTCCCACGTTGTGTGAGATGGACATATTGTTATCGTTCAACACCACCAGCATATTCGCGCCGGTGTGGCCTGCATGGTTCAGTGCTTCGAATGCCATGCCAGCTGTCATCGCGCCATCGCCAATCACTGCGACGGTTTTGCGTTGGATGCCTTGCGCTTTGGCAGCGAGCGCCATGCCAAGCGCGGCGGAAATAGATGTGCTCGAGTGGCCGACACCAAACGTGTCGTAAACACTTTCGCTGCGTTTGGGAAAACCGGACAAACCATCCTGCTGGCGAATCGTCAGCATGTCTTCGCGGCGGCCGGTCAGAATCTTGTGCGGATACGTCTGGTGACCCACGTCCCACACCAGACGGTCTTCCGGTGTGTTGTAAACGTAATGCAGCGCCACGGTGAGTTCGACCACGCCCAGCCCTGCACCGAAATGCCCGCCGCTCTGACCAACGCTGTACAACAGGTATTCGCGCAACTGCTGCGCCAGTTCCGGTAACTGTTCTTCACTGAGTTCACGCAGGCGCGCCGGGTTATCCACCCTGTCCAGCAATGGTGTGGTGGGGCGTTGCTGGGGGATGTCATGAAACATAGTGATGGTGGGCTGGGGTGTCATGAACGGTAACCAACTGCATTCGATAGGGGGCAATTGTAGCCCCCTGTTTGGCTCCTGTCTTTTGGGCTGATATTTGATTGTTAATCAGTGGCTTATTGCTGTGAGGCGTGTTGCAATCAGGCTTGTTGCTACAGGAGTGCAGTGTTATCGTTCCTGTATAAATAAAACCAATAAGGACACTGTCCATGCCATTGCCAGCTATGCAAACGTCAGCTGCCTGTCGCCCCTTCAAACATCTATTCGCCTGTTGCCTGCTCCTCACCGGTTTTGTGTTGCCACTACCTGCGCATGCATTTGGTGCTATTTGGTGCTGGCCAGATATTGACGGCGACAAGTATGGATATGGCAATTATGTGCAAAGGGTTTGGTCTTGCAATGCAGGTGAGGTTGAGTATTACGCCAATAAACAGGATAACTGCCCGACTGTTGCTAATGCCAACCAGTTGGATACAGACGGTGATGGTGTAGGCGATGTTTGTGACCCTGACACT
>DAOMGA010000309.1:0-2744 GCA_035430085.1 Pseudomonadales bacterium | reverse complement strand
GGCATTCGCACTCATTGCATACAACAGTTGAGACACCAATACCAATCTGGAAAGATGTTTAAAAACCTTGCTCATACTCACGTTAGAAAGCTTACAATGCTTCGATCATCAACCTGTTCGTGTATTACACTAAACTGCGAACATCAAGGCAATAAGGGGTAACTACCCCACAGGAGAACCCCAGCACATGAATCTGCGTGACCTGCAATACCTTATCGCCGTAGCTGACTTACGCAATTTCAGCCAAGCTGCCAACCAATGTTGCGTCAGCCAACCCACATTGAGCAGTCAGATTCGCAAACTGGAAGACACTCTCGGCATCACGGTCTTTGAACGCAGCAACAAGCGTGTAATGCCAACTGAAACGGGAGAACAGATTATTGCACTGGCGCGACGCATATTACGCGAAGTGGACGCCATGCACGATGTCGCACAAAGCGCGCATGATCCTTTGGCAGGAAAATTTCGCCTCGGGGCATTTCCCACATTATCCACCTACATTTTTCCGTCGCTGGTACCAAAAATCACTGCTGTACTGCCACAACTGAAACTGGTGCTGGTGGAAGAAAAAACACAAGCCTTACTCGATCGCCTTAAACGTGGCGAGCTGGATGCGGCACTGCTGGCATTGCCCGTACACGATGAACAACTCGCCGTAAAAACTCTCTTCGATGACGATTTTTTTCTTGCTGTACCACCGCAGCATCCATTAGCCAAAAAGAAAATAGTGGAACAGACTGATCTGGCTAGCAACACCCTGCTGTTATTAGAGGAAGGCCACTGCTTACGCGATCAGGCACTGGAAGTGTGCCATCGCGCGGGATTGGAAGAAGAACAGGATTTTCGCGCCACCAGTCTCGAAACCTTGCGGCAAATGGTAAAAGCGGGGACGGGGATTACATTTATGCCGAAAATTGCCATCCACCCCAACGAAACTGGCATCTGCTACATTCCGTTTAAAAAACCAGCACCCTATCGCACGATAGGATTAGTGTGGCGTAAAACCAGCGCACGCATGGCAGTCATCGAAACACTACTGCCAATGCTAACGACAGGTTAGTCATCAATAGATTTCATATTCCACCTGAAACCTCAGAGTGGTGTCGGGCGTGTCATCCGTCATACCCACCAATACCGCAGCATCATATTTAATCTTGTTATTACCTGGCCCTGTTTTGAACTGGCCAAATATTGCTGGGCCCACTTTATGTTCCTGATCATGTCCGGAATTCATATCATCCCAATTTCCTGTCTCCCCCATGCCCTGTACACCAAATTCCAGTACAGGGTCGCCCTTCCAGCGACTTTGCCAAGCGTATTCAAACTCCGTGTCATGATCTGCGTTACTGCCATAATCACGCACCCAGATCAGATTCAGGTTATTGACAGTCCGGCCAATTTCTTTCTGGAACATCGGACCGATTTCCAGCTTATTCGCATCATCACTTTCATCAGGAAATTTGAGCTCTGTAAATAAACCGACATCAATAAAATACTCTCCGGGTTCCGTAAAGCGGAAAATATTAACCAACTCTACTTCCGTATACGCAGTACCTTCATGCGGCTCTTTTTCCCATTCAAATTCCACTTCACTTTTCCACCAGTCAGTCATGCCGTGACCAACCGCTACTTTCCATGCGCGCTCACCGTCTACATCATTGTTGTCATCATCGTAGGCGCCGCCCAGAAACTCCAGCTCTGTTTCACCCGCTTCGATATTGAGCGTATACACTTTCGAGGCCGGACCGGCATTGGCATCATGCGCACCGCCCATCAACAATGGAAACACTGCAACCACCGCCGCTATTTTTGCTACTGACACGAGTCCTGTAGCACCAGTTTTTTTTGTTTGATTAACCACTTTCATTGCTCCACCTATCAATAAAATTGTCACGACATACACCGCCAGCTGCATTCCCATAGGCGTGGCGTCATATCCGATCAACGTGTGTAACAGACTACCAAGGAGTGAATTGCTGGCGATCAGTGCCGAGCTGTCCCACATTCTCCCCCACGCCGGCAGCATGTCGGCTTGCACCAGAAATTTTGCCGCTTGAGAAGCCATACCCGCCGCCAACAACAGAATCATCCAGCCAGTCACAGTAAAAAGATGCTTCGTTGGAATGCGCAACAACCCCAGGTACATCGCAATACCTACAGCGGCTCCCACGCCCAACCCGACCAGTCCACCACTCAACATGCTGGATGCAGCAAGTCCGCTAGCAGCCTGCCCATGCATGAATAACACAATCTCCCCCCCCTCCCGCAGCACAGCTAGCGCTACGACCAGAGCAAGAGCAAACATCGGCTCGCCACCTTCCTTGACTGCACTACCGACTCGCTGCATCTGTGCTACCAATTCACGGCTGTGGCTAGCCATCCAGATGTTATGCCACGCCAACATACTGACAGCTGCCAGCAAGATGAGCGCATTAAACAGCTCCTGCCCCATTCCATCAGCCAGTTCGACAATCACTTCAGCCAAACCAGCCACAATTACCGCACCGACAGACCCCGCCAGAATACCCAACACAATCCATAGACTGCGGCGCGCGACACCCTGTGTTGCCGCACCGACGATGCCGATGATCAGCGCTGCTTCTAGAATTTCCCTGAAGACGATTATGGCAGTGGCCAGCATAGTTAATCTCTTTTAAATCAAAGTATTAGAATGGTTATTTCAGTTTTTACTTGACGATCAATTTGCCTTGCGCCGTCGCCTCATGGAACTCACCGAAGAAGGG
>DAOMGA010000308.1:0-2744 GCA_035430085.1 Pseudomonadales bacterium | reverse complement strand
CATGAGCTGGCGCGAATCGCTACAACTGGGCGCGCTGATGAATACACGAGGACTGATGGAACTTATCGCGCTGAATATCGGCTACGATCTGGGCATTCTGCCACCGCGTATTTTTACGATGCTGGTCATCATGGCGTTGGCTACCACAATGTTAACGGGGCCACTGCTCACGCTTTTTGGCGTTACTACCGACCTCCCATCTGCGCGTACAGCGCCGGATCAATCTTGAGAAAAATCGCCTCACCTTCGGCATACAACATGCCATCACTGTCTTTCAGTGTGCAGTGCATGAACACCTTGCGACGCTCTTCACCCGTCAACCGCACTTGATACGTCAGCTCACGGTTCAATGGTACAGGCATGCGATAAATCGTTTTCAATGTGCCGGTCATCGCTGGCACATCCAGCCCGCTGTGTGAAATACCGATGCCGAACGCTTCGTCCATGTACGCTGCAATATAACCGCCATGTACCAATCCCGGCGGGCCTTCAAATGCCGGACCAAAATTGACCACCGCATTCAGATAACCTTCACCCTTGAAATATTTTGCCGGCACAGCCAATGCATTGCAGTTGCCGCTGATGGGGCGATATGACAGGGAATTGGCAGCACCGTAATCATAACCGCTGCCAGCATCACTATCGCCATCTGCCACTTCACCGAAAGGTCGTGTGCGATCAGGTACATCTACTGATGCCACTTCATCGGCCATCATTTCCAGTGCTGCCGCGAGACGGCTGACTTCTTGCGCAGGCAACTGTTTCTGCACGAGCGTGTGGTTGATACGACGCAATGCAGCGGCAACACGATCAGAATCACCGTCGATCATAACGTTGATAGGTAATGCATGTTCAGACATAAAATTCTCTCTCAAAATGATTATTTACACACCGTGCCATTGATTTTTTTGTCTTGCAGGATAGCTGCTGTACGCTTATGTAAATCGCGTGACAGTGCAGCATTATCAGCCTGCCACACCGCTTGTTGTTCGCGCTCCATCTGCAATACTGCATCGATATTATCCGGGCGCAGTGACACACCAAACGATTGCTCTGCGCTTGGCGCGGCGAACATCCGATCCAGCATTTTATGACCGAGCGGCTGCGAAAAATGTGAAGAGTCCAGATACCACTGCATCGGCACATCCGGCTGTTGCGGCACAGCTTCTTGTGCATAGTGGTGATAGCCACTGAAATCCCACAGCGCAACGCTGTTTATATCCTGACCGTAAACAGCAGCGATTTCTGCGACCAGTTTACGTTTCATGACCTCATAGTCATCCCACAGATCAGCTGCATGAATCATTTCCAGCAAGCGCACATGCACCGGCGAGATAAAAAATTTCACATCGACATTGTGCTGCTTGGCTATCTGCAAAATGTCGCGGAAAATCTGCATCTTGTCGGCATTCCCTCTGGAAAAATCATAACGGTTGTCGCTACAGGGACTCCAGCCTGTACGCACCATCCTGTCTTCAAACTGGCGGAAGCGCACTTCATAACCATCTTCCAATACCTGGCTCAATTCCTTTGCCGGGTTGGTAGTGCCGTCAATCATCACCTTGTCTTTTTTCAAGTCCTGTTTGCGCAAGGTTTCAATACTCGCCAGCGTAATACCGGGACTGAAGAGCAAATTCAATGTCGTATCACGCTCACGCACAAAACGCCGGGATTCTGTTTCACTGAATGTTGCTACCGGATACGGATAGTCACCGCTGGATACCCAGGCATTGAACATAAACAGATCAACATCGATCAACACGCTTTTTACATTGCCTGTACTTTTTAAATCGCCCGTGACAACTGCATGCTCGAACAAGTCGCGAATCTGGCGCAAATCCGCACCTTGAATACTCGCGTTAAAACCGGGCTCTCCGCCTGCTGATATCCAGGCTGCGTTGGCGACAGGAATCCCCATCAACATACGCGACGAACCAATCGCCAGACGTTGATAATGCCCGCGTTCTATCTGCGACGGCTTCGCCAGACGCGCATACGGAATGTAGGAACTCTTGATACTGTTGAAACCCTCTTTGCGCACCACGCGATACACATCCAGCGGGTCGACCAGCCAGTTCATCAACACCACACTGACGACAAATACCGCCAGAAAAGACAACACAGCAATAAAATAGGAACGGTATCTCGGCATGTTGGTTAAAACCTGAAGTACAAGAATTCACTGACGTTGTTCAGGTTCAACAAAGACACCAACAACATGAGCGCGATACCGATGGCCCAACGCCAGTTCGCTTGCCAGACAATGCGGCGCGCAGGATTGGCGCGAACCAGATCGCCTGCACTGATGGCAGGGTGTTCAGCTGCAAAAATCTGCGCGTTATTCGGCATAAACCAGATAATGAAATACACAATGAGCAGATGGTGCAACACATCTTTATCCACAAAACGGATCGCGTAAGGTGAAAACTCCACCGGCAAACCCAATTGTGTGAGCCAGCGATAAAACGTGAGCTCTTCCGGATCAATAAACATGCCGTGCATGCCGCACAGCCCTTTAATCATCAACATCGCCGCAGGCATGGTATCGGCACGAAAAAATGTCATGGATACAGCGATACACAGGAAGGTTATGACGTAGGCAACCGGCTTCATGAAGACACCGAAACGCGGACAATTTTTATAGCCGCCTACCAATGCAGTCCAACCATGGCACAGCACCAGAAATGCGCCGTGCAACGCGCCCCAGAATACGAATGTCCATGCGGCACCGTGCCACAAGCCAC
>DAOMGA010000307.1:0-2747 GCA_035430085.1 Pseudomonadales bacterium | reverse complement strand
TCTTTTGTCTTCGTCAGCGAAACAATTTCGCACACTTTCCAGTACGGCGACAATCTGGGCTTGATACTGACCAGCTCGCCAATTGACAAATCACTTCGTGCTTCGGAAGGCCATTCAAGGCAATAGCCGCCTGAGCTTTCATCCACCGCCAGCACTTTTTCATAAGGGAAAAACGGCTTGTCGATTTTTATTTGCTGCGGCACATACGTCATAGCCCTGAACTCTTCGGGCAATTCACCATAGGATAATTTGCCAACAGGATCCTTCTCACTAAACTCCGCACTGCCTTGCAAGATTTCCGGTTCACGAAAACCCGACAAGTAATAATGCACAGGCAAGAAGCCTAAAGCGATGATCACAATTTCATTCACAGCTATACGGTCAGTCGATCTCGACCGGTGAACCGTCCACTGATCAATCAACTGCTCAATCATCGCCTTATCAAACAACCATTCTTCCGTGATGCTCACGCGCAGTGAATATTTTTTCAACGATTTCAGATGCGCGACGAATTTGTCCAGCTGGATAAAAACCAGTTTGTTGCTGAACTTGTTGGTCAGGTCACCGTAAAACAGTGCGCCACTGGGCGCTTCCAGATTGATCACCAGCGGGTTGACCGCATCAGCAGGCTTACTATCCGCCAATGTGATAAAGGGAACCCAATCCTTCAATGCTTCCGATAAAGTTTGTATGTCCTGGCTGCTGAGGCGCTGGGTATCAGAGCGATCCAGCATCATGGCGTACAGATACGTTTGCCTCGGGTTGAGCGGCTTGCGCGGAAAAACCAGTGCGTCGGGTGTGGTCTGACTTAACAGTTTGTACTCTGCTGCCACTTTGTAGAGTTTGTGAAACTGACGCCAGATCTGTTGCGGAACGGGCAAATACAACTGCAGATAGCAGTAAAGTAAGTAAGCCTTATCTGCCATCGCACGCTGTATAGCAGCGCCGAGAATAAATGCCTGTTTATCACCCTGTGCGCGTGTTTCTTCCACCACATTGTCGTATGAAGAAGCGAGATGGCTGAGCAGCGCCACCGCTTGGGTCAGCATATCCTGCACGCGCTGTGGAAAGACTGCCGACTTGCCGAGAAAACGCGACGTGAGCAGATTAAATTTTTCGTACACCACCGGCCGCACGGTTTCCAACAGCGAGAATATCTGCACCGGCTGCACGTCCATTTCATTCAGTACTTTCAAAACTGCGTTGAGATGTACAATCTGCTCAGACACGGAAGCGGGCATTTTTGACAAATGCGTCTTCAGCGATTGCGGCGTCGCAGTCCGGAAGAATTTCTCCAGCTGTTTCTCTTGCTGGAGCTGATTGCCCAGTAAGTCGCTGATTTCCACTTCTGCCATGTACCAAACCTCTTTGATGGACGCGCACCGGCCGTTTGCCAAGCCCTGCGTCCATGAACCTTACCTGTTTAATCTAGGTTTTTCTACTAGTGATGGCCTGTCACGAACAAGCCTGTGAACCCGGTCTCATAAGCTCCCTTAAACGGAAATCGATTGACATCGCATACGGTTTGGAAAAGTATGCTGGACAACCAATAAACCTGTGAGGGATACCAATGAAAATGCTGATAGTCGACGACTCCACTGTCATGCAGCGAAAAATCCAACGTTCCATCACGCTTGAGCAGATTACGGATTTCCTGACTGCCAGCAATGGCGTAGAGGCCATCAACGTGTTCCAGCAAGAGTTGCCTGAACTGGTCACAATGGATTTGACGATGCCGGAAATGGATGGCGTGGAATGCGTGAAACATCTGGTGGAGATCAAACCCGATGTGCTGATCCTGGTCATTTCCTCCCTCTCAGACAAAGCCACCACCATCCAGGCGATGAAAAACGGCGCCAAAGGATTTCTGACCAAGCCATTTGATGATGAGCAGATCAATGCTGCCATCGAGCAACTCCTCGAGGAAGCCGAGAGTGACGCCTCATGACAGGAGAGCCAAGCCCATGAAGGATTCGGAACTGCAGATATTTGTCGACAGCCTACGCCATTATTTCGCCACCAATATCGGCGGAACGCTGGAAATTGCACCGGCCTACCATACCGCCAGCAGCGACACCCCCGCCAGTGAGTTCACAGGCATTATCGGCGTCAGCGGCGACAAGCAGGGTTGCATCTATCTCACCGCCACGCGGGATATGCTGGGACAGATCCTGTTAGCCATGGGAGAACCCGAGATAGATCCAGACCTGCTGAATGATGTGATCGGAGAAGTCACGAATACCGTTTCCGGCAATGCCAGAAAAACGCTGGGACCCGGCTTTATGATTTCAGTCCCGATTGTTGTGACAGGACGGCCTGAACACATCCATTTCCCGAGAAACTTTGATATCGGGGACGTGCCATTTGTGTGGAACGGGCACAAAGCCTCTCTCGTGGTATGCCTGCAATAGCAGCGCATAGACAGAGGCCAGCAAGATGACATTGGGCGCGCATCCAACCCCTCATCAACACCCAGACCCCAGCCGGCTGGTTGAGCGCCTGATGTTGCTGCTCAAGCAGTTCGCCGGCTTTCGCGCCTCACCCCAGATCCAGCGCAAACTGGAGCGCATCTTCCAGAACCCGGCTGATCTCGCCGACTTCATTCGAGCCGTTGAACATGACAGCACCAAGGCGGAGCTGGCGGCACTGGTTGAAGATCTGACCAATCACGAAACCTATTTTTTCCGCGAGCGCGCCCATCTCGATGCGATGGAACAGGTCATTATTCCCGCACTGGTCGAGAAGAA
>DAOMGA010000306.1:0-2749 GCA_035430085.1 Pseudomonadales bacterium | reverse complement strand
GGCGCTTTTTCGATGGCGTTATCCATGGCCTCCTTCATGTCGGGGTAAGCACCTGTCGGGATGAAGAAAATGATATGGATGGTGTCGTTGCCCCGGAGGCGCTTGTTCTCGTCGATCCGGTGGTGCCCATCCTTGATATTGATATTTTTGGTGGAGGCAACGGTGAAATCACCTATCCGGTGACTACAGCCGGATAACAACGCAACGGCAATGAACAAGCTGGCATAACGCGCAATGGGCATAGGTAAAACTCCTTTTGGGGTATGTACGCCGGAGTCTACGGGGTACCAGGCTCACCAGATGCGCCTCAGCGCCAGCCTATCAGGACGCAGGGAATTCAGGGCGTGATGAATCACGCCCCTACGCGTTCCTGAGGGTGACGATGACAGGTGCCGTTTCCGGCACAACACCGCGCCAGAGATAAAAACTTTCTGCGGCTTGCTCTACCAACATACCCAAACCATCCGCAACCTGCGCACCATGATTTTTTGCCCATTGCAGAAACGGTGTGAGCTCCTTGCTGTACATCATGTCGTAGCAGCAGGCATTCGGAGCGAGAACAGCTGATGACAGCTCCAGCATTTCGCCACCCAGACTGGCGGATGTTGCGTTGATAACAACATCAAATGGTCGCGCATGAATTTGCAAACTGCTGGCGCGCAGGGTTTTACTTTCCTGTGCATGTTTGCCTGTATTGAACAGCTGCACCAATTCTTCTGCCTTGCTGAGTGTGCGGTTGGCAATCACTATGCGCTGAGGATTCTCTGCTAACAATGGCGCGATCACACCACGCACTGCTCCGCCTGCGCCCAGCACCAATACGCGCTTGCCAGCTATTTCCCAACCGAGATTTTTCGTGATGTCACGCAGCAAACCAGCGCCATCGGTGTTATCGCCCAGAATGGCATTGTCCGGCATTTTTTTCAGCGTATTCACTGCACCAGCTTGCTTTGCACGTTCGGTTAACTGATCGGCAAACGCAAAGGCATCCAGTTTGAATGGCACCGTAATATTCAAGCCACAACCGCCAGCTGCAAAAAAATCACCCGCAGCTTCTGCAAATTTTCCTTCTTCTACCCATTGGCGCTCATAGGCAATGTCTTCGCCAGTCTGTTTGGCAAACTCGGCGTGAATAATCGGCGACTTGCTGTGCGCTATCGGGTTGCCGAAAACCGCATAACGATCGGTCATATCACTTTCTTTGTTCAAACCCAGTCTCTCCGCACAATATAATCAGTGTAAAGTTTTGCTTCCGGCGTTCCGGGTTCCGGTTGCCAGTCATAACGCCATGCCACTTGTGGTGGCAATGACATCAGTATGGATTCCGTGCGCCCGCCGGTTTGCAAACCGAACAAAGTGCCGCGGTCATACACGAGGTTGTATTCCACATAGCGGCCGCGACGGTACAACTGGAATTCACGCTCACGCTCACCGTATGGCAGGTTTTTTCTTCGGCTGACAATCGGTTGGTACGCTGGCAAATAGCTGTCGCCAATTGCGCGCAGGAAAGCAAAACTTTTTTCAAAACCCCAGCTGTTAAGATCATCAAAAAATAATCCGCCTGCGCCGCGCTGCTCGTTGCGGTGCTTGAGATAGAAATACTCATCGCACCATTTTTTATAATCGGCATACACAGCATCGCCAAATGGATCACAAGCAGCTCGCGCTGTGCGATGCCAATGCTGGCAGTCTTCATCGAAACCATAATAAGGCGTGAGATCGTAACCGCCGCCAAACCACCACACATCCGGCTCGCCATCTTTACGCGCAATAAAAAAACGGACATTGGCGTGCGAGGTCGGCGCGTAGGGATTTTTCGGGTGCATGACCAGCGATACGCCCATCGCCTCGAATGCGCGCCCTGCCAATTCAGGACGATGTGCCGTAGCCGAGGCAGGCATAGCATCGCCCAGTACGTGGGAGAAATTCACGCCGCCTTTTTCAAATACGGCGCCATTTTCAATAACACGCGTAATGCCGCCGCCCTTACCGTTTACGTCTCGCTGCCACTCGTCGGTGACGAAACGCGTGCCGCTTTCTTCCTGCTCAAGACCGGAGCAGATACGCTTTTGTAAATCGAGCAAGTAACTCTTGACTGCTGCTACATCAATACTCATTTAAATATCCGTTATCCAATTTCATGTCTGATAAAATTTTCAAGCCATACGGCAGATATCACCACTGATGACATCGCGAATTTGTGTCGGGTTTTGCAGACCGCCGAGCGCGCCGGGCACTACAACATCCAGTTGATTACCAAAATAACGCCGCACATCCAACAAGCTGCGCGCCGGGCGTTTTCCTGCAGGGTTTGCTGACGTTGACACCAACGCACCACCAAAATTCTTGCACAATGCACTCACCACCGGATGCGCTGACACACGCAATGCCAGTGTGTCACGTCCGCCGGTGATCCAATCCGGCGCCACACCATTATTCGGCACCAACCAAGTGTTCGGCCCCGGCCAACTTGCCATTAGTGTTTTTAAATATTTTTCATCCAGCCCTCGCAGATACGGTTCGATCTGCGCCATATCCGCCGCGACCAGAATCACTCCCTTGCGCCAGTCACGTTGCTTCAGTTGCAACAAATGCTCGACAGCAGATTCACAAAACGGATCACAACCCACTCCCCACACCGCTTCAGTGGGGTAAGCGATGACGCCGCCGGCACGCAACGCATTGATTGCCAGAGGAATACGAAAATTTGTGTTCGCAGCAATACTCGCATAAACAGAAGGCATTTTTT
>DAOMGA010000305.1:0-2752 GCA_035430085.1 Pseudomonadales bacterium | reverse complement strand
AGGTTGCCGAGGATCACCGGCACGATATTGCGGAAAAAACCGGCGATGCTGATCGCATCATAGCCCTGCACATCACCGGAAATTTTCAGCATCCACGCCAGCGGAATAAAAAAGAAATTCGCCACGCTGTGTTCAAAGCCGGCCGCCACAAATGCCGATACCGGAAAAACAATCGCCACGGCCTTATCCACTACGCTGCGCCCGGCCATTGCCATCCACACCGCCAGGCACACCAGCACATTGCACAAGGCGCCGCGCACCAGTGCTTCCATAAACGGTAGGCTGCATTTGGCATTGGCGATTTTCAGGTATTGCTCGGCGACGAGTCCGTGATTCATATCGGTGTGGCCGGAGAGAAATACCAGAAAGGCGAGACCGGCTCCACCGACAAAATTGGAGCAGCACACTATCACCCAGTTGCGCAGCAGTTCACGCGTGGTGATGCGTTTATCGGCCCACGCCATGGCCAGCAGGTTGTTGCCGGTGAACAGTTCTGCGCCCGCCACAATCACCAGTATCAAACCGAGTGAAAACACTACGCCGCCTAATACACGGCTTTCGGCAAAGCCGAGCGTGGGGTCGGATACCACCATCGTGTAAAACAGCGAACCCCAGCCGATAAACGCACCGGCCAGCAGGCCGAGCATGCACATGGAGAGCAGCGGCAAGCGCGCTTTTTTCACGCCCACGTTTTCGATTTTCTCGGCGATCTCGGCGGGGGAGTAAGCATCGGAACCAAACAGTTCAGGCATGAGTGGAGTCTCGCTCGGGTGTGCAGTGCGCTGGTTTACGGGAGCCATGTTACTCTGCCCCGAATTGCCCATCATGCATCTACATCAATCCCATGACTCGTTACGCTGTGATCGATTTTGAAACCTCCGGGCTGTCTCCCTTGATGGGTGACAGGGCGCTGGAGATTGCTGCTGTGATTGTGGAAAACGGCGAAGTGCGTGAGAGCTGGCAGAGCCTGATGAATCCCGGCATTCCGGTGCCGGCGTTTATCACGCAGCTCACCGGCATTACCCCAGCGATGGTGCGCAATGCGCCGCCGCCGAAACAGGTGATGGCGGAAGTGGCCGAGTTTGTGGGTGATGCAACACTGGTGGCGCATAACGCGAGTTTTGATAAAAAATTCTGGGAGCATGAGCTCGACAGAATCCGTATTCGCCAACGGCCATCTTTTCTCTGCACTTTGCTCATTGCCCGGCGTTTGTATCCGTGGGCAGATAACCATCGCTTGCAAACACTGGTGGAGTTGCACAATATCCAGCCGGAAGGTGAGTATCACCGCGCATTGGCGGATGCGAGCATGACAGCGCATCTGTTTATCCAGATGAAAAAAGATCTGGCTGCGCTGCATGACAATAAAAAACCGGATGTTGCGTTTATGGCGAAGTACCAGAAGCTGACAAAGGCGCAGGTGAAGGGAATGCCTTCATGTGTGAGCTGAATGGAAATTTCTAATTATATTTCTGGATAAAACTATGACATCAGAAAACAAAATTGCACTTTTAATTGATTGTGATAACGTCAGCCATAATGCAATTGGTGGTGTGATTGATGAACTTTCAAAATATGGAAAGGTCAACATTCGCAGAGCGTATGGAGACTGGAAGCAAGGAACATTGAAGGGATGGGAGGAAGAGCTCCATCCTTATGCAATAAAGCCAATACAGCAGTTTGCGTATACCAAAGGGAAGAATGCAACGGATGCTGCAATGATCATTGATGCCATGGATTTGCTTTATACGCAGAATCTTGATGCATTTGCTCTTATGACAAGCGATAGTGATTTCACTCCGCTTGCCATGCGAATTCTTACTAGTGGACTAACTGTTTATGGGTTTGGAGAAATGAAAACCCCGAGTCCATTTGTAAAAGCATGTTCCCAGTTTATTTATACCGAAAATTTTATCGCTCCTGAAGAATCTGTTTTAGGAGGTAAGGAAAAAGAATCTGAACCTTCGGAAATTGGATCTGCTGCTGTTAGTTTAAAAAAATCAAGAAACGAGCTAAGAGGCGATACTTCAATGGTTAAGTTACTGAGAACTGCTACTGAACAGACGACAGAAAATGATGGATGGTCAAACTTTTCAAATGTATCTCAGTATGTATCAAATAACTCATCGTTTTCATCAGTTAATTATGGTTTCAAGCGACTCAGCGATCTTGTCAAAGCTACTGAGCTTTTTGAAACAGAAATTAGAAATGGTGGGCCTATGTTTATTAGGGCAAAGAAAAAGCAGGCGAAGTAAAAAAGATGGCGGATGGGTCGGATTTAATGTGCTTGGGAAATTATTTTTTAGCCTGCCAAAACATGGTGCAGCAAGCAGCGCACCTACGCCAATCTTTTCGCTGAATGCTAATCTTTACCAGGCAACATCCGCGTCACGGTGTTATCGCGTAAGAAGTAGTGGTGATACAACGCCGCGGCGGCATGGGCGCCGATAAGAAAATAACCGACTGTGCCAAACGTTTCGTGTATTTCCTTGATAAGCCCGGCGAGTTCCTTGTCTGGCGCGATCAACGGCGGTAATTCCATCCCGAAAAACGGGATTGGTTTGCCAGCAGCGCTGAGCAAACACCAGCCCAGCAACGGCATACCGATCATCAATGCGTACAGCGCGATATGCATCAGCGCGGCCAACTGTTTTTGCCATGCTGGCGGATCAGGAACAATGCGCGGCGTTGGCGCACACAGTCGCGCAGCCAGCCGCAAAAACGTAAGGAAAAAAACCGACAAGCCAAGCAT
>DAOMGA010000304.1:0-2771 GCA_035430085.1 Pseudomonadales bacterium | reverse complement strand
AGTGGCTGCCTGGGCAAGGGTATCAACAAGGGGAGGCTAGGATAGCGAATAGCCAGACCATGACAAGCAACCCCATGACACTTATTTGCATAAACTTATGCCATCGGCACCTTGAATCGTTCTATATAAAACGCGAAGCGATCGAGGATCTGTTGCTCCGTCAAACCGTACTCTTCCAGACGGTAATCATGTTTGCCATGCTTGCCCATCGGATGCTCATCCGCGTAGCGCTGGAAGCGGCTCTCGGCATCTGCCGTCATGGCAATATTGAAATGCTGATAAATACGACGCACTGTACCGACGCCATCAGCAATAAAATCATTGAACTGCAAATCAATAATCCTATCAGGTGAAATGGTTTCGCGCTGACGCAAACTGGATTCCATTTTTCGCGCCAGATATTCCATCACCACCGGTCCGAAATCCTTGCGATCAAAATCACGGCCTATCAACATGGATTCCATCATGCTGGCATAAGACGTCACACATTCCAGTGGATTGCGATGCGTGATAATAATTGAACAATCCGGAAACAGTTTCACCAGACAATCCAGCGCCCACAAATGCCCCGGCGTTTTCAACAACCAGCGCTCACCTGGTCGCTGCCATTGCAACATGCGCAAGATATCGGCGTAGTAACGGTAACTCGGCATATGGTCTTGCTGCTGAAACCATGAACCATACGGCTCCATCATGGTTTCAACACCGAACTGTACATCCTGAAATGTGTGGTTCAATAAATGAATACATTCTTCAGGCGTATCCGCACTGGTGAAATGAATTTTATCAAAGCCGGGATTTTTCTTGTGCGCTTCTTCGTAAAATGACTTGAGTTGCACATAGCGTGGATCATTGGCTTCAGAGTGATCTCCTGGCAATGGATCAGGACTCATGCCCTCCCATAATTTCAGCGGGCGAGCTGCAGGATCTTGCGACAACAAATTCAGCAATGCGGATGTGCCGGTGCGAGGCAGACCTGTTAACAGCATCGGCGCCTTGATTTCTACGTTACGAATTTCAGGATGCTGTTTCCATGCGGCTTCTATACGCAAGCGCACTTGTAGCAATTTCACCAGTCGCTTGCGATTGCGTTTTACGCCGCGCTCATCAAAGCCATTCGTGGTGTAAGTCTCGATGAGTTTTTGCAAACCCGGCTTGAAATCATCCGGACCAAAATCATCAAGCCCTGCAGCGGCAGAGGCTTCCGCCAGCAATGTTGGTAAATCAAAAGCTGCTTCAGTCATACAGAATCCTCAAAGCTCGGAAATTTTTACTACACGCGCCTGCGGCTGCGGATGATCAGAAGCGCGTATCCAGCGCAAGCACAGTGTGCCTTCGTTACGCCCACAGGTATCCAGCCAATTCGGTGTTGCGATTTGTTGTTTACTGATCACCACGCGCACCGAACCATCCGCATTGTATTGCGCCGTGCCTTTATTCACATGCACAGGAAAATAACGGTAGTCGAGACTTTCCAGCCAATAGTTCGCCAATTGCAGATTCCAGAAATCACATGCTGGCGGCGTGAATTCCACCACTAACGCTTCATCATCTGCCAGAGAGAAATAACCATGGTAGTACGCAATATTCGGATCGCCACCTGCAGCTAATGCTTTCTCGGGATTGAAACGCGGCAGCGTGTTCGGATGTTTACGGAAATCTTCTGTCCATTGCGCAAACAAACCGGCAGAACCAGCTACAAAAAATCCTGCGCCCATTAAAGCTTTATCCACGCGCTCAGCGGACAAATGGCGTGGCTGATTCGGGCCGTCGATGCGCACAATTTTTACCTGTGCCGGAATTTCTTTTTTGTGATCGAGACGCGTCTGACGCACCTGGATCAAACGCGACTCCGGCGCCATCTTCAACCAATTGCCAGATTGCGGCGTGCTGGAGGCAATTATCTCAAACGAACCATCGGCATTGATCTGCATATCTTTCGCTTCGAGATAACCGGAAGTATCCAGCGATGCAGTTTTGCCGTAGCCGCCGGCCTGTGCACCGAATCCAAGATAGTGCACGGTGCCGCGTGTGCCGGTGATACGGTAGGTGTAGTTGCCGTTGACGGGCGCAGCGAGATAAATATTGTCCGGGTTATCCATACCCATCTTGATGGTTTCATGCACCGCACGCGAGAACTCCGGCGCCTGTGTATCGGCAGCTTCCAGAAAAGATTCCAGTGCGCCGCGTGTAAGCCGCGCTAGATAACGCCAACCTTCTGCGCGATCCAGTGGATTCGTCGGCGCAGTCGGCGCGAGCACAATGTCATGACCGGCTTTTTTCAGCGCATCGCAGAAATCGTCCCAGCTGCGTCCATCCATTGCGCGGGCGATTGATTCCTCTCGTGCAGCTTGTTTTGCGTCGCTCATACTTTGTCTCCTGCCAGGGGCGTGCTCGGCAGCATAACAAAGTCAGGCGTTGACAGGATTGTGGTCAGCCACAGTGGGCGCGCACCACAAACCTCTATACACCGATCAGACCAGTAATTGATCCGCAGACGATGAAGTGCCTGGGAGATTCTCTTCATCCACGCCAAAAATCCGCCGGTACAGCACGCCGTTCAGGATATAAAACATCGGCATCGTCCAGATCAAGCCAATACCCAATGGCAACATGGAAATAAACATAATCAAACCCATTACGAAGCCCACACCAAATAACTTGAACCAGTGGTGAGTTACTGCTTGACGCGACGTTTCCAACGCTTCCCACGTGCCCATATTTTTCTCCAGCACCAGCAGCATGGCAAACATGTACGCGATTGCGAGATA
>DAOMGA010000303.1:0-2780 GCA_035430085.1 Pseudomonadales bacterium | reverse complement strand
GTCGGTGCGGGCGATACCCTGCAAACTGCCATCGAACAGAGAATTGTGGGTCACGCGTACATTGGCTGGCAGCGTGGCCTCATCGGCAGCAAAACCGTGATTCTGGCTGGTGATCATCACGCGCCTGGTGTCTGTGTCCTGCACCGGGTGGTTGGCACCGTGGTGGCCGAATTTCATCTTCAGCGTTTTGGCACCGGAAGCCAGCGCCAACAATTGGTGACCGAGGCAAATACCGAAAATTGGCGTGCCAGTAGCGATAATGTCCTGAATAGCCTTGATCGCGTAATCACAGGGCTCCGGATCACCGGGACCATTGGAAAGAAAGACACCGTCCGGTTTCATAGCCAGCACTTCACTGGCTGGCGTCTGCGCCGGTACCACCGTGAGTTCACAACCGCGCTCGACCAGCATGCGCAGGATATTGCGCTTCACGCCGTAATCGTAGGCCACCACTTTAAAGCGGGGAGCGACCTTGCCGCTGAAACCGGTACCCAAGCGCCAGGCGCCTTCGGTAAACGGGTAGGGCTTGTCAGTACTCACTACCTTGGCGAGGTCCATACCTTTTAGCCCAGGCCAGGCACGCGCCAGTTCGAGCGCCTTTGCCTCATCAATCGCATCGCCTGCCATCAGGCAACCGTTCTGTGCGCCCTTCTCGCGTAACACGTGAGTAAGCCGGCGGGTGTCAATATCGGCCAATCCCACAATGTTGTGACGTTGCAGGTAAGTAGCGAGATCTTCGGTAGAGCGGAAGTTGCTGGCAATAAGGGGAAGATCGCGGATCACGAGGCCGCGGCACCACACGCGACCTGACTCTTCATCTTCCGGATTGCAGCCGACGTTGCCGATATGCGGGTAAGTCAGCGTGACGATCTGTTCACAGTAGGAAGGATCGGTGAGGATTTCCTGATAGCCGGTCAGCGCAGTGTTAAAGACCACCTCGCCGGTTGATGTCCCTTCCGCACCAATGCTGGTACCACGGAAGATGCTTCCATCGGCAAGCGCAAGCAGGGCGGGTTTTCTGGTCTGGCTGATCAAGCGTTTTCCCCTCTAGATATTTTTTAACACAGTCTTTTTCGGGCACTATCTTTTTTTAGACACAACGAGCCGCCCCTCTTGCAAGGTAACTCATTGAAAATATTGAAAAACAGCCGGGATATGACTTAAAAAAAACGGGCTGAACTCGCGTCCATCCCGTTTTCTTGAAAGCTTTTACAGTGCCACTGAGGCCCCTCGTTTTCAGGCTGTTACCTGAGGCAGCATTGTACGGGAAAGGGAGTAACGGTGTCCACGTGTTACCGCTATCATGAACGCCCTCCTGCCCTATGCAAACAGGCGTTGATCGTGCATATTGCTGTTATAAATGCTCAAACAAAAGGTTATCGCACATGAAAATTGGCGAAAATACCGGTTACAAGATCATCAAATACACCCGCTACTATGCCGACAATCTGGTGATTGCGGGTGTTGAGCCGTATAACAAGTGCGGTTTTCGCTGCTTCTACTGCATCACCAACAGTCAGGGTAAAACGCAACCGGTCACGCCGGATGCCGATAGTTTTCGTCGATTGTTTGTAGAAGAGCTGACACATTTTGACGATACCAAATACCTGTTTGGTATCGGTGTAGCCACGGATGCTTACAGCGATATTGAAGGCGAGTGCGGATACACCCGTATTGCGCTGGAGGAGTTGGCAGCCCGTGGTCATGCAGTTTCTATCACCACCAAAAGCCCACTGGTGACGCGGGATATTTATCTGTACCGCCAGATGTCGGCCGACAAGCACAAAGTCATCCTGTCTTTTACCTGTTCAACCAGTGAATTGGCTCAGCAACTTGAACCGCAGGCGCCTTCCCCTGAATCACGTCTGGAAGCATTGCACACTTTGCACCAGGCAGGCGTGAATACCTGCGTGTTGATGGCGCCGTGGGTTCCCGGACTGACCGATACAGAAAGGCTGCTGGAGCTATTCCCGAAGGGTATCAAGGTTTTCTTTCAGCCCATGGAGCTCGGCGATCATTTCTCGGAAACTCTCGATAATGAAAAACGTCATTTCAGCTCATCCCTGTTCATGGGTCGCAAGCGCGACCAAAATGAAATCAATCGCGCCTATATCCAGGAATGCAACACGGTCGGCAAAAAATACTGGAAAGATTTTGATATGGAATGGCGGCATCCCATTACGCTGGAAACACACGCTGACAACTCAGGTTACCTGAAACGCATGCGCCCGGGACGTTACGATCCCGATCAATGGGTAGCAGAACATTTCATCACGCCAGCTGTGCGTGCGTGATCAGGCCGTCGCTAATAATTGCCCCATCAACACCGCATCACCTGCCGCTGCCTGCCATTGCAACCCGCTGTCCTGACGAAACAGAACAATCGCCGTCGAGCCCAGTTTAAAGCGGCCCATCTCCGCACCTTTTTCTAACTGCACCGGGTTTAATGGCGCCACAAAATCCTGCACTTCAATTTTTCGCAGCCGCGGCGCAACTTGTCCAGCCCACACAGTTTCGATGCCGGCAACAATCATGGCACCCACCAGCACCACCGCCATTTCACCGTATTGTGTATCGAATATTGCTACCAGTCTTTCATTGCGCGAAAACAGGCGCGGCACATTTTCAGCAGTGGTCGTGTTAACAGAGAACAGATCACCCGGCACATAAATACTGCGTAACAATTTTCCGGCGACAGGCATATGTACGCGATGATAATCACGCGGCGACAAGTACACCGTTGCAAACAGCCCGTCATCAAATTTTTGGGCGAGCTCTTC
>DAOMGA010000302.1:0-2781 GCA_035430085.1 Pseudomonadales bacterium | reverse complement strand
CCACTACGGCCACCATGACTGCGTCCGCCACTGCTGTTGCCACCGCGATTGCCACCACTACCCATCTGGGCGCGACGTTCGCGACGACTATCCCGCTCTGCCTTTTCAGCACGCTGCGCCATCTCTGGCGGCAATGCCTTCATCAATTCCACTGGTGCCATTTCGCACAACAGTTTTTTACCCAGCGTCCTTTCAATTTCCGGCAACAGAAAGCCATCGTCTTCACAGGCAAAACTGATCGACACACCTGTCGCACCTGCACGTCCAGTACGACCGATACGGTGCACGTAATCATCCGGCGTTTCTGGCAGGGTGTAATTGACGACGTGGCTGATGCCATCAACGTGAATACCGCGTCCGGCAACATCAGTAGCTACCAGCACGCGAGTTTGCCCACTCTTGAAATGCTCCAGTGTTCGCACACGTTTATTCTGATCCACTTCACCACTCAGCATGCCGCAAGACACACCGCACGCCTGCAATTTTTCAAATAAATCCCGGCAAATATCGCGACGATTGGCAAACACAATCATGCTTTGCACATCTTTCTGATCCAGCAGATTCATCAACAACGTAAACTTTTCATCGCTACTGATCATGTAGACTAATTGCTGGACATTGTCTGTTGCCGCACGCTCTGGTTGTATCTCGATATGCACCGGGCTACAGGTCCACTGGCTCGCCAGATTCAGGACATCCTGATTAAAGGTGGCGCTGAAGAGCAATGTCTGACGATTTTCTTTTGGCGGTGTTGAACGCACAATGCGTTTTACTTGTGGAATAAACCCCATGTCCAGCATGCGGTCCGCTTCATCAATGACGAGACATTCCACTTCATCGAGATAGACATCACGGCTTTCCATGAAATCAATCAGACGCCCCGGTGTTGCCACCAGAATATCCACCAGCGTGCCATGCAAATGGTTTTTCTGTTTCTGGTAATCCATACCGCCGACCAGCGTCTGCACAGTCAAGCCGCAGTATTTACATAAATCCTGTGCATCCTGACCAATCTGTATCGCCAGCTCGCGTGTCGGTGCAAGAATCACGGCACGTGCTTCACCGGCATAACGTTCGTGTTGCACAGGATTTTTTAGCAGATCATAGATAACGGTAATCAGAAATGCGGCTGTCTTGCCTGTACCGGTTTGCGCTTTACCCACCACGTCACCACCACGTAATGTGTGTGGCAATGATTGCGCCTGAATCGGTGAACAATAACTAAAACCCAGATCCGCAATGGCATGCATCAATTCATCAGGCAGATCAAAATCGTGAAAGCGTGTTTTGCCTTCTGCTTTTTCAACCACAAACTGACCAATATCCCATGCTACTGTCTTGGGTGCGGATGTTTTGGGCGCAGATTGCGTTTTTGCATGAGAGCGAGGTTTTTGCCCGCGTTTTCCTGCATCAGCACTCGTTTGTGCCTGCACTTCATCCGGTTTTTGCGTTTTGGCAACTGACGTGCCGGTCTTGGGCGAGAATCTTGAGAAAATTTTAGAAAACAATGCAGTGTCCACCACGTGGATTCAAATCGGTGTCCAGCATAACAAAAATGCCGCTGGTCTGTTTAGGAGGGACGGTCTAGCGAGTGGCGTGACTCGCCAATAGCGCCAGCAATTGCGCCTCATCCCATACCGGCACGCCGAGCTGCTCCGCCTTCAACAGCTTGGATCCCGCCTCTTCACCGGCGATAACGGCATCGGTTTTTGCCGATACCGAGCCAGCCACCTTGGCGCCGAGTGCCTGCAGCTGATCCTTGGCAGTATTCCGATCCAGACTGGCCAGCGTACCCGTCAGCACAAATGTCTTACCCGACAGCGGCTTATGGGCGCCTGCCTGCGCTTGGATATCAGGCCAGTGCACACCGGCTGCACAGAGCGCCGCAATCACCGCAGTATTCCTGGCATCCGCAAAGAACTCGGCGACGTAGTGCGCCACCACAGGGCCCACATCAGGCACTTGCTGCAGCCGCTGCACATCCGCTTGCGCCAGTGCATCCAGCGTGCCGAAGTGATTCGCCAACGCCTGCGCTGTGGCTTCACCGACTTCACGTATGCCCAATGCATAGAGAAATCGGGGCAATGTTGTAGCTCGTGAATGCTCAATTGCCAGCAGCACATTGGCAGCTGATTTTTCACCCATGCGCGCCAGGCTGGCAAGCGCAGGTAATTGCAGTTGATACAAATCAGCCGGAGATAAAACCAGTTCGTTGTCGACCAGTTGATCGACAATCTTGTCACCGAGCCCATCGATATCCATAGCGCGACGTTGCGCAAAATGTTTGATGGCTTCTTTACGCTGCGCCGCACAGATCAGACCACCGCTGCAACGCGCGATGGCTTCGCCCTCGGTTTTTTCTATCGGTGAACTGCACACCGGGCAGTGATCTGGCAGCAAGACCTTGCGTGCATCTTGCGGACGACGCTCCACTATCACTTGCGCGACTTGCGGAATAACGTCACCGGCGCGGCGCACAATTACGGTGTCGCCAATCCGCAAATCCAGGCGTGTAATTTCATCCATGTTATGCAGCGTGGCGTTGCTGACGGTAACGCCACCAACAAAAACCGGCTGCAAACGCGCTACTGGCGTGACTGCACCCGTGCGACCGACCTGAAACTCCACATCCAGTACTTGCGTCATTTCCTCTTGCGCCGGAAATTTACGGGCAATCGCCCAACGCGGTGCGCGAGCAACAAAACCCAGCTCTTGCTGCAAAGCGATGGTGTTAACTTTGTAGACAATCCCGTCAATATCATAAGCCAGCGCATGACGTTT
>DAOMGA010000301.1:0-2782 GCA_035430085.1 Pseudomonadales bacterium | reverse complement strand
TGATGCCCAACTGCGCTGCCGCTATTTCAATAAACCGTCTCACGGAATACTGCTTGCCGGTGGCAATAACAAAATCTTCCGGTTTTTCCTGTTGCAACATGAGCCACTGCATTTCCACATAATCTTTGGCGTGACCCCAATCTCGCAGCGCATCCATATTGCCCATATACAGGCAGCTTTCCAGACCTTGTGCGATATTACATAAGCCGCGCGTAATTTTGCGCGTAACAAATGTTTCGCCACGACGTGGAGATTCATGATTAAACAAAATCCCGTTACAAGCGTACATGCCATACGCTTCCCGGTAGTTGACGGTAATCCAGTAAGCGTACAGTTTTGCTACTGCATAAGGCGAACGGGGATAAAACGGCGTGGTTTCACGTTGCGGTATTTCCTGCACCAGCCCGTACAGTTCAGATGTCGACGCTTGATAGAAACGTGTTTTTTTCTGCATGCCAAGAATACGGGCAGCCTCCAGCAAACGCAGGGCTCCGAGGCCATCCACATCGGCTGTGTATTCTGGCGACTCGAACGACACTGCCACGTGGCTTTGTGCGCCCAGGTTATACACTTCATCCGGCTGGACTTCGCTTAAAATTCGCACCAGATTCGAAGTATCGCTGAGATCGCCATAATGCAGTTTCAGTGCAGGATTCGGTTCTTTGGGATCCTGATAAATGTGGTCGATACGTTCGGTATTAAAAGACGAAGCGCGACGCTTGATACCGTGCACTGCGTAGCCTTTTGCCAGTAAAAATTCTGCCAGATATGAGCCGTCCTGACCCGTAATGCCCGTAATCAATGCAGTTTTCATGCCGTTGTTACTCCTGTTTATTATTCAAAGTCTTTCAAGTACAAACTGGCGTAGTAGCCTCTTTTCTCAAGCAAGGCTTTGTGATTGCCCTGCTCTATTATTTTCCCGTGACTCATCACCAAGATATTATCCGCTTTCTCAATCGTCGACAGCCGATGCGCGATAACAATCGTTGTCCTGCCACGCATGATCTCATCCAGCGCTTGTTGGATATGCTGCTCGGATTGATTATCCAGCGCAGACGTCGCCTCATCCAGAATCAGAATGGGGGCGTTTTTTAAAAATGCTCTGGCAATTGCAATGCGCTGACGCTGACCACCCGATAATTGCAAGCCGTTATCTCCGATCATGGTATCCAGACCCTGCGGTTGCTGCTGGATAAATTCCAGTGCGTGTGCTTTGCGAATTGCATCGAGAATTTCCAGATCACTATGATCCGTAGAGCCATAGGCAATGTTATTGCGAATGGTATCGTTGAAGAGAACAAGATTCTGACTGACGAGGCTGATGTGTTTGCGAAGATTGGCCAACCTGTAGTCGCGTATATCGATACCATCCAACAGGATGCTGCCTGTTTCTACATCGTAAAACCGCTGGATTAATGTTGCCAGTGTGCTTTTGCCGCCGCCTGACTTGCCGACGAAGGCAACCATATCTCCAGGTTTGATATCGAAGGACACATCATCCAGCACCAGATCACTATCAGCGCGGTAGCGAAACTTTATGTTGTTGGCCTTGAGTGCACCCGTGACATGCTCAGCTTCATGCGTGCCTTCATCTTTCTCGGTTGGGCTGTCCAGCAAACCGAAAACAAGTTCGGCTCCCACTAGACCGCGCTGCATAGTTGCGCCCACACCACTCAGTTGCTTCATAGATTTGGGAATAAGCGCAACAGCAGTGAGATAGGCAACCAGCTCTGCTGAACTATGCTGTGCCAATATTTCCGGCATCAACAATAGAAAAATAATACCGCCCAGCGCGGACGCTACGATCAATTGCATAACGGGCGTGGAGAGTGAAGCCACTTTGCGAAAACGCATCTGATCCTTGAAATTTTTCTCCAGCATCTTGTTGTAACGCGCGATTTCATAATCTTGCGCATTGAATATGCGCATGACTTCATGGCCGTCCACCATTTCGCGAAGAATCTGCAATAAATATGCACCGCGCACAGTATTGCGGCGGGTGATATCACGGAAACGTTTCGCCGTGTAGCGCACCACCAAAGCCATCAGCGGCGCGATAAAAATAAATACTAGCGACAGCTGCCAATTGAGATAAAACACATACGCCAATAACGCGATAACTGTAAAACCCTCGCGAAAAATAATTTTTAGCGGCTCTCCCAGCGCCTGCGCCATGAGACTAATATTGCCGGTGATCTGCTGCAATATAGTGCCGCCACTGTTCTGATGAAAATAACTGACCGGCGAGCGAGTGATATGTCTAAAAGCTTGTTCTTGCAGGTTATTCAGAACGCGTGCGGTAACATACGTGCTGTAATAAGTACCAAAAAAAGATCCGATACCGCGCAAAGCAAAAATGCCTATGGCATACAGTGGCAACAACCATCTGGCTTCACTGTCTTTATGCTCGATGGCCTGGATCACCAGTCCGTTCAATTTTGCCAGCAAAGGATTACTGTAGGCATACAAAGCAAAACCCGCAATGCTGACAAAAAAAGGCAGCACAAGGCTTTTCATATAAGCCAGCAGGCGTAGGTAAGTCTTTAAGGATGACGCAGCGCCATCGGGTGTCGCTTTCTGTGACATACTTTTATATGGTCTGAAATGTGAAGGGTGTATTGCGCCAGCAGACGACAGCTCGGCGCCTGATTGTACTACATGATGCTTAGCGCCCATAAACACAAAAGCCACCGCAAGGTGGCCTTTGTTTTACCGCACGTCAACAGGCTCAGTGACCGCCACCCGTCAAAGATTTGACCATATCTTCCACTACTTTTTTCGC
>DAOMGA010000300.1:0-2785 GCA_035430085.1 Pseudomonadales bacterium | reverse complement strand
GTAAAAATAGCGGTCAGCGGACGGTTTTCCAGCACAAACATGCCGGCTTGTATCGATGCCTGCCTGACTGGCTTGGGGGTGTTCATGGTGCCTGCCTACAGTGCCGACAGCATGATTAACGACGGTCGCCTGATCAGGCTGTTGCCGGATTGGCATATTCGCAAAAGCATGCACGCACTGATACCGAGCAACGAATACGTGCCAGTCAAAGTCATCCTGCTGATGGAATTTATGGAACAGTTTATGGGAACGGATGCTGGCGTGGCCGGGAAACTGCGGCAAATGCTCCTGAAAACGACTAGCGCCCCGATGGAAATACTGCGGGAACTGAATGAGGGCGCACGTAGGGCTGATGCCAGTCTGACACAAAGCCGGAATGTGTAAGCTGTGTTATCAAAGCAATAAGATCACAATCTACAACGTGACCTGCGTGCCCAATTCCACCACTGCGTTCGCGGGTAAATGGTAGTAGCTGGCAGCACTGTCAGATTGTCGACTCATCCAACCAAACAATCCGGTCTGCCAAGCCGGCAACACACCGGGGCCATCCTTGATACTGGCGCGCGCAACAAAATACGTAGTCAACATCGGCTCCATCTGCACACCCAGCGCACCTAAATTCGCCAATGCCAGAACGACGTTCGGCTCTTCACGAAATCCGAAGCGCAGCGTCACCACGTAAACATGGTCTGCCAGATATTTGACGGCGAGTTTCTGTTCCTGCGGCACTCGGGGAATATCTTCTGTCACCACATGCAGAAACACGATCTGCTCATGCATCACCTTGAAGTGCTTCAGACTGTGAAACAGCGCACTCGGCACCAACTCCGGATCCGATGTGAGATAAACAGCCGTCCCGGGCACACGGACAGCATCAGCGATACCTGTAGCAAGAAAATCTCCCATACGGATATCAATTTTTTTGCGCGCTGCCGACACCGCCTTGCTGCCTTTTTTCCAGGTGATTAACAACGTAAAGATCACCAGACCCAACACGATGGGCATCCATCCGCCGTGTAACAATTTGGTCGCGTTGGAAGTAAAAAATACCATTTCCATCAGAAAAAATACCGGTAGCACTGCTAATACAAGCAGACGGTTGCGACCAGACATCGTCATCGCCACCACACCCGTCAACAATGTAGTAACGATCATGGTGCCAGAAACAGCAATCCCGTAAGCAGCAGCTAAAGCACCGGATGTCTTGAACTGCAGCACCAGCACCAGCACAGCGATTAACATCATCCAGTTAATAACAGGAATGTAGATTTGTCCGCGCTCGGTATCCGATGTATGCAACACACGCACACGCGGCAGATAACCGAGTCGTGACGCTTGTAATGTCATCGAGTAAGCACCAGTAATAGTCGCTTGCGATGCAATCACGGTTGCAGCAGCCGCCAACGCCACCAACGGCAACATCAACCATTCTGGCGCCAGATAATAAAAAGGATTTTGCACCGCTTCTGCTGAACGCAATACCAATGCACCCTGACCAAAATAATTCAACACCAATGACGGACACACCAATCCGTACCAGGCAATAC
This sequence comes from Pseudomonadales bacterium, assembly GCA_035430085.1. Lineage (GTDB taxonomy): Bacteria > Pseudomonadota > Gammaproteobacteria > Pseudomonadales > UBA7239 > UBA7239. Next base: position 1,238 of record DAOMGA010000300.1, on the reverse strand, counting down.
GCACAGGTCTGGCACCGAAATGCCCCATGTCGGCATACAACGCTTCACCGCCAGTCAAAGCAAGAAAGACAGCCGACATCAACAGAAATGCTGCCAGCGGATGTTGCACAGCAAAATGCACGGCATACATGGGATTGATGGCTTGCAACACCACAGGGTTTTGCACAATGCTGAATACACCCAATACAGCCAGCGTTAAAAACCACAGCACAGTAACCGGACCAAACAATCGGCCGATACTGCTGGTGCCGTGTCTCTGAATCACAAAAAGACCAATCAAAATGCCGATGGTGACAGGTTCAACCCACTGCTCAAAAGCCGGTGTCACCACACTCAAACCTTCAATGGCAGACAAAACAGAAATGGCGGGTGTGATAATCGCATCACCATAAAATAATGCCGCGGCAAAAATACCTGCGACTATCACTGCCACAGCCAGCAAGGGTTTTTCACGTGTCACCCGCTGCGCTAACGCCGTCAACGCCAACACGCCGCCTTCGCCTTCATTGCTGAAACGCAAAATAATCCACACATATTTCAGCGAGACAATCAACATCACCGCCCAGAACAATGATGACAACGTAGCCAATACATTCATTTCCGTTAATGGCATGGCATGTGAACCGGCAAAAGCTTCCTTGAATGCGTACAAGGGGCTGGTGCCTATATCGCCATACACAACACCCAGTGCCGCTAGTGTCAATTTTGCTGTGGTGGATTTTCCAGTATCAGTTTGCATACAATGGCTCGATGGTCTTTAGAAAGATCGGATTCAAAAAATAAAGCGATAACCGACAGCGGTTTCTGTGAGGATATGCCTGGGTTGCGCCGGATCTTTTTCGAGTTTCTGCCGCAGATGACCGACATAAACACGCAGATAATGATTATTGTCCGCTTGCCCTGCGCCCCATATTTCACGCAACAAATAGCGATGTGTCAGCACTTTGCCAGCATGCGTCAGCAATAACACCAGCAAGTTATATTCTGTCGGCGTCAGGTGTACAGGCTGGTCTGCACGTGTGACGACACGACGCGCCATATCCACGGTGATATCAGCAAAAGATACAAGCGCTTCAGGCATTGATAGCAATGGTGGCGCGCGGCGCAACAAAGCGCGCACCCGTGCCAGCAATTCGCCCACCGCAAACGGCTTGGTGAGGTAATCGTCTGCGCCTGCATCCAGTGCTGCAATTTTTTCTTTTTCTGCACTGCGCGCAGACAAAATCAATACAGGTGCT
>DAOMGA010000299.1:0-2785 GCA_035430085.1 Pseudomonadales bacterium | reverse complement strand
CGCCCAGACAGTCTTCACGTTTGTTGGCGCGCATCACCATCGCCAATGCATTCCAGCGCACCAGTGAACGGATACGGCGCTCCATGAACAGGTCGCCAGACATGCGCTTTTCTTCGGTGAAATGGATGGTGTTGCGATAAGGAGTGGTTATAGCTGTGGGCAGCTTCAAGCCCTTCTGGTAGGCCTTGGCAGCCAACGTAAACAACATAAAAGCGGCGCGATCACGGCCACCATGCTGAATCAGCGCTTCCATGGCATCAAGCCATTCGCGCGTTTCCTGTGGGTCAATGTCTTCCAGCATTTAGCCTCCGCAACGCCTTGCCTGTTAATGAATGTCGTCAATCGGAAGAATTATAGAAGGATAGACCTCGATGTATGTAAATTTTTTACAAGACGGCAGTTTTCCTGCATGACACCCGGCTGGTCAAAACCAGTCTCAATCGCGATAATCGCACCACATCATTCAGGATTACCCTATGTTCCGCCTACTCGTTTCCGCCATCCAGACGCTGCTGCTGCTTGTTCTGCTTCCCGTCATAATTCCTGATGGCGCTGGCAGCACACAGCTACCGTGGAAAAAACTGTTCCCGGATCCGGTCATGGCGCTGCGCTTTGAATACTATCTCGACCCATACCGTGAACTGTACCAATACAGCAAGCGCCTGATTCGCCCGGAAACCAAAATCGCCACCATGCGCTCTTATCAGGATAAGTATGGGAACTGGCACATCAGCAACGCACCTGACGCACAGGGTAAAACCATTGCTGTGACGGATTACACTGCTGATCTCGCAACCGCCACGCGCCAGCAAGGTCGCATAATGTTGGCTTTATGTTGGCTACTGGTGTTCGTACCCTTTCATATACTCAAACATAATGGGCTGACCGCCATAACGAACCGAGTGCGCAACATCAGGTTGCGCCGCCCTAAAGCCCCCAAAGAAAAACTGGCGGAATACATACCTTATACGGTTGAAAGCGTAACCCTCAAGACGCTGCCAGACGGCAATACCTACGACAGCCGCAGCGAGCTGCACATCAACCAGGTTCTTCAGAAAGAAACCAAAGGTAACTAAGCGTCCCTTGATACTTTGCGCTGCGCTGCCAACAAACCCATCACCGATAGCGAATCTGTAATTTTTCCAGCGAATACCCAGTCAATAGCATCTGCCAGCGATACCCGCAACACCTCGATATCTTCACTCGCCTCAAGGTTCATCTGGCCTTGCGTCAGCCCTTGTGCGAGATAAATCGCGCCAGATTCATCGGTCACCGAATTGGATGTGTGCAGATCCAGCAAGTGCGTCCAGTTATTGGCTGAAAGGCCGGTTTCCTCGCGCAACTCACGCTGTGCCGTTTCAAGCATGTCTTCTGACAGTGGCGATCCACCTTCAGGAATCTCGATGCTGTACTGGTTCAGGGGATAGCGGAATTGTTTGACGAGCCAGACGTAACCTTCATCGTCCAGCGGCACCACACCCACGGCCCGGCTTTTGAAGTGCACCACACCATAAATACCCGCTGTACCAGCTGGCGTAAGCACATTTTCATGTGTGACGCTGATCCACGGGTTTTCATAGACCAAGCGATGATCCAGCTGTCGCCACGAACCGCGCGGCTCACCATCACTGCATTGTTTGCCATCACCGCGTTGCTGGTCATTATCTTCAAGGCTGGATGACATCAACTTTCACACCCTCTGGTGGCTTTTCTTCGGTGATATGCATGCGACCATTGCTATCTTTCCAGCGATACAGTGGTTTAGATGGCTCCTGCGCCTGACTTTTAGTCGACGCTGGACGAACAATGACTGACTGCCCGGCATCCGCTAACTGCTGAGCGCGATCCAGTAAAGTAGCCGCCGCGGGTAATGCATCCTTTGCACCTGCGTCATCCTGCGCAAGCATTTCTGCCAAACGCCTCATCTTGTCATTGGTCAGTAGGGCGATCAGATTTCCCTGCTGCAATTTTTCACGCAACTCAGGGTCTTGTGCCAAAGACTGGAATTCAGGCGTGCTGCGAAGTGTTTCGAATCGCCGTGCGTACCGGGACAACATCCCGGCCAGTGCTTGTGATTCTTCCTGTGCCGTCTCGCCCGGTAAACCCACAGCAGATAAAAACTGCATGGCTTCAGCATCATCAGTTACCATCTGGAATTGTGGCAAATTCTGCACATCACTGACCGATCCACGCACCAGCACTGCATAACTGGCAGGGTCTTGAAACAACAAACGTAACTCAGGTTTGCTCGCCAAGCGTTGCAAGCCAGCACTCACCGACACTGGCTCGCGAATCCATTGCGTAGTCGCCTGGGCAACCGGCGTATCACCCAAAGCACGGTGTGCCAAAACAGCCATCGCCTCACCCGACAAATTTCTCACAGCTGTGTCTGCTTGCTGTACACCCACCACTGTTGGCACTGTCACGGTTTTAGCAACAACTGGCGTCTGGTTGTCTTGCGCAGTGCGCAATGCCCAGGCATCCCTCAATGTGCCGACAGTCCATACCAGTAATACACTCACAGCGCATCCCAGCACAGCTCCCAAAAAAGCACCCGATTTCTTGCCGCCGTGCTGCCAATGCTCCGGCGCAACATGCATCAACCCACGCGCCAAAACAGAAAATACAAAAGAGCCACCAATAAAAAGTACCAAGCCCGCCACTGGCCAAGCCAGCACACCAGGTACTAACGCTTTTCCTGCAAGATAACTGCTGAAATGCGGCGCCTCTTGCCAGGTGAGCGCATACGCCAACAACAAAGCTGAAAGCCGCAACACCAGGTGCA
>DAOMGA010000298.1:0-2790 GCA_035430085.1 Pseudomonadales bacterium | reverse complement strand
TGCTGGGGTCATCTCCATCAGGAGAGCGTGGTTACGCATACGCTGTTGCAGGCCGAGGGCGGTTTTTTCTACTGGTACTGGAACCCACTGCCCACGGCGCACAGGAATTTGTAAATACGATGCAGGATGCGTCGTCTTCAGGCGAGCGCGACAGCATTCCTGCCGTGTTTTTTTGCCTTGTACAACAATTTGTCCACGGCTTTGATGAAAGTCTCCGGCATATCCTGCTCGCCCGGCACGATCATACCGAGCCCCTGACTCACGGTGAGGTAGTCACTGACACTGGAGCGCGCATGCGGAATTTTTCATCCAGAACCAGCGCACGGCAGCGTTCTGCAATAATCCGGGCGGCGGCGAGATCGGTTTCTGGCAAAATCATCACGAATTCCTCACCACCGTAACGCGCAACCAGGTCGTGCGAACGACAACTTTCCACCAATAAACTGGCGACACGTTTCAAGGCGTTGTCGCCAACCATGTGACCATAGCAATCGTTGTACTCTTTGAAAAAATCGATATCGAGCATGATCAGTGACAGCGGTCGCGCGTTGCGACGCGCGGTGGACCATTCGCGTTCCAGCACCATTTCAAACATGCGGCGATTGGCGATTCCGGTTAAGCCATCCGTATAAGATAACTTTTCCAGCTCACCTTGCAGGCGCAACAATTCCTGTTCATTTTTCTTGCGCTCGGTGATATCAAACATAAAACCGACCAGCGATTCCACTTCGCCGTCATCGCCGCGGATAACGTGTACCACATCGCGAATCCACACATACCTGCCATCGGCAGTCAGCGCGCGGTAATCTGCTTCGTGGTCAATACCAGAACGCGATTGCGACACACAGAAATTCACCACGAAATCGCGATCTTCATCGTGCATGCGCATCGCCCAGTCGTTGGCGCTGACCCAACTCTCCGGCGTCCAGCCGAGCAATGCCTCAATCTGCGGACCGATGTAGGTAAAGCACATGGTTTTCCAGTCAATCTGCCACGGAATCGCTTTCGTGGATTCCAGCAAGGTTTTATAGAACGCGCTGTCCGGTTCCTGGATTCGCTTGGCGTTGCTCATGCACGCACTCCATATAAGTTCTTGCTAAAATTTTTCATTCGCCAATTTGCAACAGCTGGATATGGTCTTCCAGTTTTGTCTGGTAGAGCACCGTTCCCTTGGCGATTTGCACAGCCAAGGGATCGGGTGATTCGACCAATACTTCATCGACAACAATATCCCATATCCGTTTGTCTGTATCACGAGAAATCAGACGTGCACGCGGATCAACGCCTTTCAGAATCGCTTCCAGTCCTGCTGTCTGACCGCGTTGCAACGCTGCAAACCAACCCAGAGATAATGCTGCTTTTTCTTGTAAAGCCGGGCAATCCTGCAGCTTGAAAGTGGCGGCATTCGATCCGGTTTTTTCGATTGCGATTGCATGGTATTCGCAAGGCTGGAACGCAGGATGCACCGCGCACACGTCGATGATGGCATCGATGCCGCCATCTTTACAGCCCAACCAGTCGCGCAGACGGTTACTCATCACCCAACCGCTGCCCGTCATCTGGAATTCCGCCACAGCGTGCGCGGCTTCCGCGCCATATTTTTCCGCAATCGCGATCATCAGACTGTTAATCAACAGATGATTTTGTATCGCCAGTTCCTTGCAGATCACTACTAGCGCTGCGTGTGAAAACTGTTCCAGTTGCAGTTGTTCAAACACTTCGCCCGCGTAATTATCAAGACCGCCAGCTTCACGGCTTGCAGGGCGCGGGATCACCACTTGCGCTAATTTTGTACCGCGCATCACGGTAGTCACTGCAGGTTCTGTCAACGGTTCAGCATCGTAATCAATAAAAACATTCCACTCACAATGGTTGCCGCTATGCGTAGGCAATCGCGGCGGGCGATGCACAGGTCGCACACGCGCCAGCGGATTGGTAGCGATCGCTGTGCCATCAAAAGTCGGATCTTCAATATCATGGCACATCACTTTCACTGCAGCTTCACCGCGCGGCTCTGTTTCTAGCAACGGGCCACAACTTTTTAGCCAGAAGCGCCCTTTGTCCGGTGAGAACACTTCAAAATGCACATCAAAATACTGGTGTGTAAAACCGCATTCCAGCTGCAAACCTTTGAAGATAGTGGGTACATCGGTGCCGCCGGCAAAGCCCATCGCTTTTTGCATGCGCTGCGTATACACCGGGCTGACTGCCAGCCAGTTGGTAATCGCAATTTCTTTGTAGGATTCATCACCGTGTTTCATGCGCAAGGCAGCATAACCGGTGCGGCTATTAAATTGTGCTGCCAGCATGTATTCGCGACCCAATTGTGCCAATTGTGCGCGGGTAAAATCGCCGAGATTTTTTTTCATAAACCATGCGCTCTTGTAAGATGACTGGGTACTATGAATGTTGTGATAGGGCTCTAGTGTACCTAAGAGGTTATCGCTCAGGCAGAGCTGATCCGCATCAAAGTATTATCTGGCATGATAAATCGGAATTAAACTGCCGCAATCCGTTATTCTTCTCACCAAAGGCATTAGCCAATGGGAGCTACCGTTGTTATCTCTATCAGGGTCAATTACATCCATCACCGACAATCTCACCGCGGCATTTACCCGCCGCGAACAGTCAGGCCAGCTGCAACAGTCGGATGCACTGCGGATATTTCATGGGCCTGGCGAAGCGCAGGTAAAAGATCGTGCGTTGCAAGCGGTGTTGAAAAACCTGTCGATAGACCGTTTTGGACAGCATGCGTGGGTCACGCTGTGGGAAGAACAGGCCAACAGCACA
>DAOMGA010000297.1:0-2814 GCA_035430085.1 Pseudomonadales bacterium | reverse complement strand
GTCAAATACACCTTTCAGATTGATCAAATCCGCTTCAATCTGGTCACGCTCGGGAAATACCTCTTTCAATGGTGATTGCCCATCCCTAAATGGCGCGAATGAAGCACTTTTCAGCGCGCCATTCCACTCAGCAGCCACATGACGCGGATGAGCAATGCCATACCATACGGTTAACGCTAGCAATGTACTGGCGATAATAGCAATCAGGATTTGCAAAGGGGACACAACAGTTTTGGGCATTTTTTTCAACCAGAATTATTTAGTTAGATGTTTTTAAATAGGCGCTCTTAATGAGGTAAGGCAGCAAGATTTTTTCGCAACAAATCCAGTGCATCAGCAATATTTTGCACGTCATCTGGCTCACCACGTTCCTGCCACAGCAAACCCAATCCTGCATGATTGCATTCCAGTAATGCCCAGGCATCGACAAAACGTTCTCGAAACGAATGCAGATATTGCCGGGCAAGATCAGGTGGCTTTCCCACCAGACTCAACATCTCACCACTGGCATTCATCCACAATGCCCAGACGGGTTCGCTATGAGTATCTTCTGGAGACCACGGTTGCAGATAAATAAATGCAGATTCCGGCAACTGGCGATGACTGTATCCACTGTTACGTGCTGTCCAGAAACGCACTACCAGTCCGGCGCGCGCGGCCGCTTTGCGCAAGCCTTGCAATTGCAGATCACGTTTTGAAGGGCGCATGCGCGTGATCTGGGCAGCAACAAACAGCAGAATGGCAAGCAGGACTATCCAGCGCATCAAGTGACTTCTATTGCGGGAAGAGAATTTATAGTGGAAAGAAAATCATGCAGGGATTCTGGACCAAAAGGCCAAGCCAGTGAGTTATTGCTGGCGACATGCTCTAACACAGGAATAGACAACGAAAACCGCTGTAGCAAATCATCATCATCCACAATATCGATCAACTCGATTTGCCAACCCTGCGCCACCCAAGGCAACAACAATTGTTCAGCTATCTCACACAAATGACAGCCAAGGGTTCCATATAAAACCAGATGCTGCCCACTCAAGGCATGTAACGACAACGTTTATCAACCCATTAATGTAAGCATGTAACCTAAAATAGCCGCGACGGCAATAAAAGCCACGAGCACCACTACCCAATTACCTTTGGACTTCTGCACTTCCTGTCTGGCATCTTCGCTAACCGATACAGCTTTCTGAAATGTTGTGGTGCCAGCCACGCGCTTCTTTTCGCGCTCTGCCGGCGCACTCGATTGCACAGGTTTAACTGGAGTTACAGGCGCTTCAGTTTTTAAAGCCGGTATCGAGACAGCTGATCGTACAGTGGTCCTGTCAGATTCACCGCCGGGACCAATCACTGTAAACGTCAGCGTATCCAGCCGTAACTCGTCACCTTTCTGTAATTTGGCCTCTTCTATCCTGGCGCCGTTAACATAAGTGCCGTTTGCAGACTCAAGATCCTTGACCATCAATTGGCCATTCAGAATAAATAATTCCGCATGTTTGCGCGAAAGATGTGTTACAGAAAAACTGAGATCGCACTCATTGGAACGACCCACCACAGTTTTACCGTCGATGCTATAAATCTTGTTTGCCAATGCACTATGGTTAGGCCGGATAGCCCAACCAGTTGCTCCTTGGGTGCTGATAACGGGTTTGCTCTCGGATTTGGGATCAACGATCAATAACTTGATCCCTGCCAACATGACGGTATCACCAATGCCGAGATCAGCTTGCTTGTCTACAGGGCGTCCATTGATGGTGACGGCCTTATCACCGACCAGATTTACCAAAGTCAGCTGATCGCCCTTGATCTGGATATCCAGATGTCTTGAACTTATACCATCTTGCTTGAGGACGACCTGGCAAGCCGTATCAGACCCTACTAATACTGAAGGCTCAACCAACCACACATCGCCATGTTCCTTATTAGCAAAACGCAACTTCAACATAAAAGTGAATCTCCCTCGAGTAATGTGCAGTGCAATGGTGGCGACTTTTCAGGGCTTCCAATATGGACTAAACAAATGAAAACTACAACGCGCCGCGATTTTATAATAAATTAGCACTCAAGAAACCCATGGTCGATCATGTCATCGACCGTCCTCAACGCTCCCCTACCATTTCATGCATTGCATGATGTGGCTATGTACAGGAAAACGCATGCCAGTATGGAATGATTTTGCGCTGACTCACACAGGCAATGTGCGTGCAAATAATGAAGATGCATTCTGCTGCCAACCCGATATGGGCTTATGGGTAGTAGCGGATGGTATGGGAGGCCACGAGGCAGGCGAAGTCGCCAGTGCTATAGCCATCGAGTCCATCACCCGCAAGCTTCGTCAGGGCAAGACTTTGAAAGAAGCCATTCAGAGTGCCCACGAAAGTATCCTGAATGGCGGAAGAAAAGGTCTGGGTGCGAAAGGGATGGGATCCACTGTAGTCGCGGTTCATTCCAGCGACTCCCATTACCTCGTGGCGTGGGTTGGTGACAGCCGGGCCTACCTCTGGACCCGCCTGAATGAGCGGTCTGGCCATCTGGAACAGCTCACCACAGATCACTCTTACGTGCAGATGTTGGTGAAGGCCGGCGCCATCTCGGCAGAGGAAGCCAACCACCACCCGGACAGGAACGTCATTACCCAGTGTCTGGGCTCCCTGGAGCTGCCCAACGTATCAGTTGATACCATTGAGCGCGAATGGCAACCCAACCAATGGCTGGTTCTGTGCAGCGATGGCTTAACCGATGAACTGGAAGACGACCAGATAAAGGCCATTCTCGCCGTTAGCCCGACAATAGAGGCAGCTGCTAACTCATTACTCA
>DAOMGA010000296.1:0-2823 GCA_035430085.1 Pseudomonadales bacterium | reverse complement strand
GACTGGGATTAAACAACTGGCGACCATTCAGCGAATACATCGCAGCTGTGCCCGGCATCAGCTGCATCAGACCACTGGCACCCGCACGCGACACTGCATCCGGATTAAAGTTGGATTCAACCTGCATCACTGCCTTGACGAGAGCCGGTTCCACACCGTGTTTCGCGGCGGTGTTGCGGATGTAGGCATCGTACTCGGAAGAGTTGACCCACTTGCGCTTGTAGTTACCTTTAGAACCTATGGCAGTGAAACGTGGCGCATCAGCAGCCGTAGGACCTTTACGACCCGCCACAAAATGTCCGAGATTTTCAAACGTATCCTGCTCGCGCAACAATTTATAACCGTTACGTTCAATAGGCATGTTCGATACCATTTTCTCGCCGCTTGGCCCACGGTAAACGTATAGCGCAGCCTGAGTCAGCGGCGCGATAGCCAGTGACACGGTCAGTAATGCTGCTTGTAGGGTGCGATGACGCTTCATTTCAGTTTTCATCTGCATGGTAAAATGTTGCACGGAACTTATTCGAATTATTGATTCAAGGCTGCCAATGTCAAACCTAGAGCAAGCCGCCAGCCTTATTCTTACAGGCTTTGGGCGATATTTTCAATGCTTCCAATTGATGACCCAGGCTGCGCGCGGCCTGTTTGAAAAGGCCTGCTGGGCAGAAACCCAGGAGATCGCGAAGCAACGTATTGATTTATATAAAGAAATTATCACAGAAATCAGCGCCGAACTGCAGGAACAGACGGCATCCGGCTGTGAAACTTCTTCTTTCTGGCAAGCACTGAAACCCGTCTACCAACAGCAAATTGCCTCACTGGATAACAGGGAATTACTGGAGACCTTCTATAACTCGGTCTTCTGTTACCTGTTCCGGCATGAACAGATCGATGACGAGCTGATGTTTGTGGGCGGCGAAACCCCTGCTACCCCCATCATTGCCGATACCCTGATTAACCGTTACACCCTCTGCTCCAGTATTCGTGCGCTGATCTACCAGATTCTGGCGGATTACAGCATGAACATACAAATGGAGAATATCGAACGCGACGTCCAGCATATTGTCCACGCTCTGAAAGAACGCGTGCTGCCACACATGCCCGAACAGCGCGATGCAATTGTGGTTGAGGTGCTGAAATCCTTGTTCTACCGCAACAAAGGCGCTTATCTGGTCGGTCGTATCAGCGGTGGCAGCCAACACATTCCTTTTGTTATTCCACTGATCAACAACGAACGTGGCGGCGTGTATGTTGATACCGCCATCTTTGATGCCGATGACGCCAGTATCATTTTTTCTTTCACGCGTTCCTATTTCATGGTGGATACGCCAGTGCCGGGACAGATTGTCGCCTTCCTGCGACAGTTGATGCCGAACAAGGAAGTCGCAGAACTCTACAACGCCATCGGTCAGAACAAGCACGGTAAAACCGAGTTTTACCGCAGCTTTTTGCGCCACCTGCAACACTCGGATGACCAGTTCATTATCGCGCCGGGTATCAAGGGCATGGTGATGAGCGTGTTCACACTGCCTTCTTATGAGATGGTATTCAAGATCATCAAGGATAAATTTGATCCACCCAAAGACATGAGCCGGGAAACGGTACGCGAAAAATATCGCCTGGTATCGCGTCATGATCGCGTCGGGCGTATGGCAGACACACAGGAATACAGCCACTTTCGTTTTCCTCTGGCACGTTTCTCGGAAGAGCTGCTGACAGAATTGCAGAAAGTGGCACCTTCGCAATTGATTATTGACGGTGATGAACTGGTAATCCGTCATCTGTATACCGAACGCAAGATGATCCCCCTCAACCTGTACCTGCAAAGTGCCAGCGACGAACAGATTGAAGAAGCGATGGATGAGTACGGCAATGCCATCAAACAGATTGCGGCTGCCAATATTTTTCCCGGCGATATGTTATTAAAAAACTTCGGCGTTACCCGTCATGGCCGTGTAGTGTTTTACGATTACGACGAAATCTGTTTTCTGACTGAATGCGTATTCCGGGAAATACCGGAGCCACAAAACGACGAACAAGCCATGTCGTCCACACCGTGGTATAACGTTGATCCATTCGACGTATTTCCAGAAGAATTCCGCTTATTCTTCACCGGGAACCCGAAGGCCAAACGCGCTTTCGAGAAATTCCATAGCGATCTCTACCACGTGGATTTCTGGCGCAACATGCAGGAGCGTATCCGTAATGGCAACATGGAAGACATTTTCCCCTATCGTCGCAAGAAACGTTTTACCCGCGACCTGCCTGCGCACAAGGCCTGAAGGATTAGCTGACCGATGACCAAAACCCATTTTTTCAGAATTATTGGCATTGGCGGTATTGATCCCAGCGAATCGGCACAGGCCAGATTCTGTGCGCGCTGGTTTGATATTGCCTTATTCCCTGTTGCCATATTTTCACTGCTGGCCTGGTACACCAACAAACGTGCGATTGCCTTTATCAATCCGCAGATCCATATATTCAGCGACTGGATGCTGTGGGGGTTTTTTGTTGCAGAACTGCTCACACTGCTGTATCTGGCCAATCATCGTTGGCGTTACCTGCGCGACAACTGGTTCAACCTGGTAGTCATTATCGTTGCCATGCCTGCGCTATGGGGCGAACAGGAACTGGGAATGTTGCGTGCAGTACGCTTTGCGTTGGTGGTGATGAAACTGGCCAATCTCTCCAGCACTATCCGTATTGTGCTATCTCGCAACCATCTTGGCGTGACAATTCTTGCCGCATGGATTTTTGTATTCTGTGCAGGCGTCATCATGGCGGCAATCGAGCCTTCATTTAAAAACATTGAAGATGGTGTGT
>DAOMGA010000295.1:0-2830 GCA_035430085.1 Pseudomonadales bacterium | reverse complement strand
TGGTAATAACCCTAGCGGTTGTTGGAAAAAATATTCGCTGCTGTAGATGGCGATATTATTGCGCGGAAATTTTTCAAGGAACGGAGCCAGTTGTTCAGCGTAATGACCGCGTCTTCGGTAACTGAAACGTTGGGCGGCACTGAAAGTGAGTAATTCTCCGGCTCCCAATGCAGCCCAGTCGGCGCGGGTGCGTTCTTCTTCTATATCTAGTGCCGCTTGTAGCGGCAAAAGATCGTGATGGCGTCGGAATTCCTGATGGTAGTGTGAGATGGCACGATCAGCCGGATTGCGTAGCAGGACAATCAATTTAATGTCCGGACAATGTTCCGCAATGCGTTGGGCTGCCAGCGGGTGAGCCATATAAAAAGGTGATGCTTCGCCGGTAATCTGGTCAGCATGGCACGCCGTGAACTGTTTCAGGTACCAGTGATGACCGCGACCGTAGTATTGGTCAAAGAAATGTACTTCCTTGCGAGCGGCTTTCAGGATTTGCGGGTGTTGGCATAGGGCGCTATATACGCTGGAGGTTCCGCCTTTTTGGGTGCCGATGATCAGGAAATGCGGTGACTGCATAGGTGCGCCATCAGCACATTCAAAGAATCGGGCCATTGGGCAAAAAGCGATTGTCGCTGTTGCCTTTGATCCAGAGTACTACTTCACGCGATAGCGGAGTGCCTCGCTTCTTTAATAGACGGGCAATCCAGATCACTGGAGACTTGTCTCCACCGTGCCAATGGGGCAGCTGTTGCTCTGCGGCTGTAAAGAAGCGCACCAGATGAATCAGGGTGTCTTCGTCCAGACTTTCCAGTGCTGGTTGCCATTGGCTGCTATCCAGCTTCATCATCTGGCTGGCGTTGCCTGGTAAGGCTTCCTTTTCCCAGGCTGGCAGTGTCGTCCAGTTGCCATGGGTCGCGAACGATATGCACTGCGCCAACACATCAGGGTCAACCCGGTAAGCGAGGCTTTCCGAGCCGTCTTCGGGATTCCAGCTACCAAGGCTCATGATGTTCCTTTCCTCTTGAAATAGGGTGTGGGATGAAGTGCGCACCATTGTAGCCACTTAATGAACTATAACTGGTCAATCACGGGCTATAAGGGTGCTATCCAGTAGATTTTTTCATCTCATTGTAATAGTCTGCACTGGTTTTACGGCATTTGATGAATTTTTCACATTTGTTCGTTCTGCAAGACCATTGGATTAATCAGGTTTCATAGGAGAAACTGAACATGAAAAACAAGCTGATTGCTACTATCGCTGTATCTGCTCTGGCCATGGGCGTAAGCGCAGCGGTTAACGCTGATGCGCACCCTTATGTTGGTATTAATGGTGGATATTTCCACGGCAACGACGAAATGACTGACGGCTATAATACTGAAGGTACTGCAGGTCTCGATGTCGGTTACCATTTTGACAAAGACTGGTCTATCGAAGCTAGCCAATCTGAAGGTATCGCTACCCGTACTTCACATATCCGTAATTACTCTTTGACTACTGCTTATCGCTTGCTGGGTGAAGAAACTCAATTGCTAGCCATTGGCGGTATCCAGAACAATAACTGGGATTCAACTGACGTTGTACCTGTTATCGGTATGGGCGTATCTCATTATTTTACTGACAGTGTTGAAATGCGCGCGACAATGGTCGGCTCTATCAATGGCGCAGAGTACACTGCTAGCATGTTGGCTCTGAACTACCATTTTGGTACTCATGCCGAGAAAGACGTGGTTGCAGAACCAGAGCCAGAAAAAGTAGCACCAGCTGTTGTTATGACCAAAACTTTGCATGCACATTTCAGCACTGATAAGAGCATCGTGCGTGAAGACGACAAAGTAGAAATCATCTCCGTTGCTGATTCTATGAAGCAAAACCCAGGCAGCACTGCCACTATCGTTGGTTATACCGACAGCACCGCTTCTGAAGAATATAATCAGGCATTGTCTGAGCGTCGTGCTGAAGCTGTTAAAGCTGTGATGGTTGATCAAGGTGTAAACCCTGACGCAATCGAAGCTTCTGGCCAAGGTGAAAATGACCCGGTAGGCGACAATGCTACTGCTGAAGGTCGTCAGGCAAACCGTCGCATTGAAGCGGTTGTTACTGGTCTGCCAGAGTAAGTTCAGTAGTCAGTTTTGAAAAAGCCCGGTTCGCCGGGCTTTTTTATGCCCACACTTTGGTGAGAGATGGACAAATGAGCACGACGCTCTACTGGCACGACTATGAAACTTTCGGACAAAATCCGCGTTGGACGGGTATTGCCCAATTTGCCGGAATTCGTACCGACGAAGATCTGAATGAAATCGGCGAACCGCTGATGGTGTATTCCCAGCCGCCGCAAGACAGTTGGCCTGATCCTGTCGCTTGTTTAATCACTGGAATTACGCCACAACATTGTCGCCAGCATGGCCTGCCTGATTACCTGTTTGCCAAGACTTTGTTGCGTGAATTGGGAAGGCCAGGCACCTGTGGTGTTGGTTTTAACAATATCCGTTTTGATGATGAATTCACACGCCAGTTGTTGTACCGCAATTTTTATGACCCATATGAGCGCGAATGGAAAAATGGCAATTCGCGCTGGGATTTGCTGGATGTCTTGCGCATGGCTCGCGCTCTGCGTCCGGATGGTATTGAATGGCCTATAGATGAACAGGGCAATCCGACCATGAAGCTAGAGCGACTAACCGAGGTCAATAATATTGATCATGCCGGTGCGCATGATGCGTTAGTGGATGTGCGAGCCACTATTGCGATGGCAAGACTACTGAAAAAATCCCAACCACGGTTATATCATTTTGCATTTCAGTTACGCAGTAAAAAATTTGCGTCTGAACAACT
>DAOMGA010000294.1:0-2835 GCA_035430085.1 Pseudomonadales bacterium | reverse complement strand
TGATATTTTCTACAGGATTGATGCCATACATCATCAGGCCGGGGCGCAGCCAGCCCACGCGTGCTGTTGGCCATGCAACAATGCCTGCTGAATTGGCAAGGCTGTGATTATCCAGCGCAAGGTCAGCCGTGTGTTGTTGGTAGCACTGGATCTGCTGCGCAGTTTTCTGGTTATCAGATTCATCGGCGCTGGAGAAATGTGTCATGCCGATAATATTTTCACACCACGATAATTGTTTAATGGTTTGAAAAGCGTTGGCATATTCCTGTGGAGAAAATCCCAGCCGATGCATACCGGTATCCATTTTCAGCCAGAATGTTGTTGTGTTTTTGGCTTGCGAGGAAAAATGACTGAGCAGCGTGAGATGGGTGGCATCATGCACCAGAATATCCAGTCGCAATGACAACGCAGCAGTGATTTCCAATGGGTTGCTGACGCCGCAGAGCAACAGTATGCGTCCGTTATAACCTGAAGAACGAAGGGTTTCCGCTTCTTCAATGCGTGCGATAGCCAGCGCTTGTGTCTGTTGTTCGAGGGTAGGCAGTAGCCCGGTTACGCCATGACCGTAAGCATCGGCTTTCACGACAGCGATAATATTATTGTCGGGAGCCAGTGCGCGAATAGTGGCAAGATTGTGGGCAATGGCGGCGAGCTTGATAATGGCGCGGGTTTTCATGCAATCTACTTATCAGTCTGCTGGTCAATAAGCACCAATGATAGCGGCTTGCTGCTAGACTGACGAGAAGAAGCATGTGTGTGATACGAAAATTGTGATGAGGAGATATTGAATGCCAAAAGGGTTTGGCAACAAACTGGTAGTCGCCATTTCCTCTCGGGCGCTGTTCAATCTGGATGCCAGTCACGCAATTTACGAGCAGCAGGGTCTCAAATCCTATGCTGCCTATCAGGTAGAAAATGAAGATACGCCACTGGAGCCCGGTGATGCTTTTCCTCTGGTGCAGAAACTGTTGGGTATCAATGCATTGCTGGGTGGTGAGCCACAGGTTGAGGTGATCCTGCTATCACGCAATACGGCAGATACCGGCTTGCGTGTGTTCAATTCCATCCAGCACTATCAATTGCCGATTGTGCGCGCCGCTTTTTGCGGTGGCCATTCCCCTTATCCCTATGCCAGTGCCTTTGGCTGCCACCTGTTCCTGTCGACGGAAGCCGATGATGTGCGTCACGCACTGGAGAACGGGCTGGCGGCTGCCACCTTGTTGCCATCTTCCAGCCAACTCAGGGATACACCTGAAATCCGTTTTGCTTTTGATGGTGATGCGGTATTGTTTTCTGACGAAGCCGAGCGCGTGTACAAAACCAGCGGTCTGGATGCTTTTGCCGCCAGTGAGCAGGCATCTGCCAGAGAGCCGTTGAGTGGCGGTCCCTTCAAGCCGTTTCTCCAGGCATTGCAGGGCTTGCAGGCGGAGTTTTCCGGTGAGGATTGCCCGATACGCACAGCGCTGGTGACAGCGCGCTCTGCACCGGCTCATGAACGGGTGATTCGTACCTTGCGTGCCTGGAATATCCGGATCGATGAATCCTTGTTTCTGGGTGGACTGGATAAAGGCGAGTTTCTCAAAGCCTACGGTGCAGATGTTTTTTTTGATGATCAGCAGGGGCACTGCTTGTCTGCATCGCGCCATGTACCCACCGGTCATGTGCCTCACGGCGTCGCGAATGAATAGTATTGCCAGCACATAATAAAACAGGGAGATCATTATGAAATTGCAGCAACTGCGTTACATCTGGGAAGTGGCGCATCATGATCTGAATGTGTCCGCCACCGCGCAGAGTTTGTACACCTCGCAACCGGGTATCAGCAAGCAGATACGTTTACTGGAAGATGAGTTGGGCGTGGAAGTGTTTGCACGCAGCGGTAAACATCTCACGCACATTACCAAAGCCGGTGAGGCGATTTTGCAAAGTGCCGGTGAAATACTGCGCAAGGCTGAAAGCATCAAACAGATGGCGCAGGAATTTAGTGATCCGAAAAAAGGCAGTCTCAGTATTGCCACCACCCACACACAAGCGCGTTATGCGTTGCCCGCAGTAATTGCGTCATTTATCAAAAAATATCCCGATATCGCCATGCACATGCATCAAGGCTCACCGATGCAGATTGCGAAAATGGCATCTGACGGCATAGTGGATTTTGCGATTGCGACAGAAGCGCTGGAACTGTTTAACGATTTGATCATGCTGCCATGTTATCGCTGGAACCGTTGCATTCTGGTGCCGAAAGATCATCCGCTGTGTCAGGTATCCAAGCTGTCGCTAAAAGATGTAGCGAATTATCCGATTGTCACCTATGTGTTCGGTTTTACAGGCCGTTCCAAACTGGATGATGCATTTCTGCAGCAAGGGCTTACGCCGCGCGTGGTGTTTACTGCAACGGATGCGGATGTTATCAAAACGTATGTGCGGTTGGGGTTGGGCATCGGCATTGTCGCGCACATGGCGTATGAACCGTCAATGGACAGCGATCTGGTGGCGCTGGATGCAGGGCATCTGTTTGAATCCAGCGTTACGCGTATCGGTATCCGGCGCGGCACATTTATTCGCGGTTATATGTACGATTTTATCGAAGCGTTTGCGCCGCATCTGAAAAAAGAACTGGTGATGAGCGCATTCGAACAACATACGCATCAGGATGTTGATGCGTTGTTTGCAGATATTGAGTTGCCGGTTTATTAATTGGGGACAGACCACGATTTCCGCCGTTCCGTGAACAGGAAAACCCGATGAGTAATAAAACAGAGAAAGTTATTGGCGGGATTCTTTTGGCGCCATTCGTATTGATTGCGCTGGGGATTGCGTATTGCGAGGCCAACA
>DAOMGA010000293.1:0-2836 GCA_035430085.1 Pseudomonadales bacterium | reverse complement strand
CAAACAGGCGTGCCGGAGTATTGGCATGATGTGCGTCCACTGCTGGAGCAACGCTGCACGGTTTGTCACGGCTGTTACGACGCACCGTGCCAGCAAAACCTGACGTCATGGGACGGCATTGCACGCGGCGGCAATGCCGAACTGGTTTACACCAATCGTTTACACGCAGCAGAACCCAGCCGTTTATTTGTCGATGCACAGACACCACAAGAATGGCGCAGTAAAAATTTTCATCCCGTCTTGAATGAAAGGGAAGATTCCCCCGAAGCTAATCTGCAAGGCAGTGTGTTGTATCGGCTGCTGGATCTGAAAAGAAAAAATCCATTACCCGAAATGAACGTACTCAATCCTGATGTTTTCACTATTTCACTGAACAGAAAACAAACCTGCCCGGCCATTGAAAAAATGGATGCATTTGAAAAAGAACACGCCGAGTGGGGCATGCCCTATGGCTTGCCGGGTTTATCGGATAAAGAATTTTCCATCATGGAGCGATGGCTGGCGGCCGGATCACCGGTAGCAGATAAGCCAGCACTGCCAGCCTCTATACAGACACAAATTGCCGAATGGGAATTATTTTTTAATGGCGCATCAATCAAGCAGCAATTGGTGAGCCGCTATATTTATGAACATCTGTATCTGGCACATATTTATTTTGATAAAGCACTCCCGGCCAATACCAACAAGCGTTATTTTTTTCGTCTTGTGCGTTCTGCTACACCGCCGGGCGAACCCGTTGCGGAGCTAGCCACCCGCCGACCGTATGATAATCCGGGCTCGGATAAATTCTGGTATCGAATCCGTTTTGACCTTGGTACTGTGGTAGAAAAAACCCACATGCCTTATGCACTCAACGCTTCACGCATGACAAAGTGGCGACAATGGTTTATCGAGCCTGACTACAGCGTTGCCAAGTTGCCCTCGTATGCGCCAGATGTTGCAGGTAATCCTTTCGTGGCGTTCCATGATTTACCGATTGAATCCCGTTACCGCTTTTTACTGGATGAAGCGCAGTTTATTGTTGATACCTTTATCAAAGGACCGGTTTGCCGTGGGCAAGTGGCATTGAGTGTTATTGAAGATCACTTCTGGGTATTTTTTGTCAATCCCGACAGCATGAATCCAGAGGTGACTAATAATTTCCTGCTGCGCGAAAGCAAAAACCTGCGTTTACCGGGCGAAGACGAGAGTAATGCCGGCGTACTCGACTGGCTAAAATATTCAAAAATGCAAAAACAATATCTGAAAGCCAAATCAGATCAGCTGGAGAAAATACTGGGTGAATCCAGCGGCATAACACTCGACCTGGTGTGGGATGGAAAAACCAATAACGACAATGCCGCACTCACCATATTTCGTCATTCAGACAGCGCCTCTGTCGTGAAAGGTCTGGTCGGTCCACCACCTGAAACAGCGTGGTTGGTGAGCTATCCGTTACTGGAAAGAATTTATTATTTGCTGGTCGCAGGTTTTGATGTCTACGGCAGCCTGGGTCATCAACTCAATACGCGTTTGTATATGGATTTTTTGCGCATGGAAGGTGAATCCAACTTTATTGCCATGCTGCCATTGCAATCACGCAAACCAACGGTGGATTTCTGGTATCGCGGCGCCAGCGACAATGCCAAGGACTATCTGTTTGGCGATCATTTTGACTATAGCGCTGAAACCGGCATTGCATACCACACCGACAAACCACAACAGGAGTTATATAACTTGCTCACGGCGCGCGTGGGTAAAAATGTATCGCAGCAATTCAATCTGGCATCAATCAACCAGACACAGGCCAATAATGATTTGCAAAAATTGATTCTGCGTTTACAGCAGGTACGCGGAGCCGGTCTGGACACATTCCCGGAAGCCAGCATACTGCGCGTAGACGGTGCCGATGGCCAGCACCACTACTTCACCTTGTTGCATAACAAGAGCTACAGCAATATTTCACAACTACTGGACGATGCGGAACGGCGACGTCCGGCAGAAGACAACCTGACGGTAGTGCCGGGCATAATCGGCGCTTACCCGAATGCTTTCTTCAAAACCACCACGGCGTCACTGAACGATTTTGTCAGCCAGGTGGCCCGCATGCGCACAGAAGCCGACTACATACAATTACTGGATCAGTTCGGTATCCGGCGCACTAACCCGGATTTCTGGGCGTATAGCGATGAGCTGCAACGCTACTACATCCAGCGCGAGCCGGTATCCGGCGGCGTGCTGGACTACAATCGCTTTGAGAATCGCTAAAAGGCGGTATATGCTTGCCCACAGTTTCATTTATTAAATAAGGAGTTCTTATGACCAAGTCATCACATGTGCGTTATGCCATATCAGCCACACTGCTCTCCGTCGCCATGATTAGCGGCTGCTCTTTTAGCGCCAGTAGTCGCAGCAGTAGCAGCAGTAGCAGCGACGACGACAAAGAAACAACGGTTATACAGCAAGCGGCTCCAAACTATCCTGAGCAGTTGCTACAACTGAATGAAGCGCATGACAAGAAACTGATATCCGATCAGGACTATCAGACACAGCTCAAAAAAATTAATAAGGCAATGAATAAATAATCCAGGTGACCTTATGCAAAACGAACGGGAAGCAGGTACGGTAAGGGTTCTGTTTGAACGACTGATAAGTGAAAGGCTGCCGCGCGCCCTCCAGATCAAAGAGAGAGTAGACTCAGGCGAATGCCTGAGTGATATCGATATCGAGTTTATGGAGCGGGTATTCGCTGATGCCAATGAGAATAAGGGGCATTGGGTTTCTTTTCCGGAATACACCGACGTTCTTTGCAATACCGTGCAGTTGTATCAGGATATTATGGCGAAGGCACTGGAAA
>DAOMGA010000292.1:0-2848 GCA_035430085.1 Pseudomonadales bacterium | reverse complement strand
ATTCAGGCTACAGAACTACAAACACTGGAAGGCGCGACGGCCATTGCCAGGCGACTTGGCATCCCACTAAAAAATTCCTACGGTCTTGGCAAGATCCAGATCGAAATTTTCGAGAAAACCGTCGAGCACCGCTTGATGCAACCTACGTTTATTACCGAGTATCCAACAGAAGTATCACCACTGGCGCGGCGCAGTGACAGCAACCCATTTGTCACTGACCGCTTCGAGTTTTTTGTTGGTGGCCGCGAACTCGCTAACGGTTTCTCCGAATTAAATGATGCGGAAGATCAAGCGGATCGCTTCAACAAACAGGTTGAGGACAAAGACGCAGGCGACGATGAAGCCATGCATTTCGATGCGGACTACATAGCCGCACTGGAATACGGCCTGCCACCAACTGCAGGCGAAGGTATCGGCATCGATCGACTGGTGATGTTGCTGACAGACTCACCATCAATCCGCGACGTAGTGCTGTTCCCGCATATGCGTCCACAACAAAGTTGATCGCAACAATATGAGCAACATCAAACTCGATCCTGAATGGTTGCAATTGCTACAATCCGAGTTTGATGCGCCGTATATGCAACAACTGCGCGCCTTTCTAGCGGCAGAAAAAGCAGCCGGGAAAACCATTTATCCGCCCGGCGCTTTATGGTTTAACGCGTTAAACCATACACCTTTCTCCAAGGTTAAGGCAGTGATTATCGGACAGGATCCTTATCACGGACCACATCAGGCACACGGTTTGTGTTTTTCTGTACTGGAAGGCATTCAGCCACCACCATCGTTGGTCAATATTTTTTCTGAAATCAAACGCGATCTCGGAATCGAACCGCCATCACATGGCAACCTCACTGCATGGGCAGATCAAGGCGTGTTGCTAATGAATGCCGTTCTAACCGTTGAACAAAACAAAGCCGGCGCGCATCAAGGCAAGGGGTGGGAAACTTTCACAGACCGCGTTATCACATTACTCAATGAACAACGCGAACATCTGGTTTTTTTACTGTGGGGCAGCTACGCGCAGAAAAAAGGTGCTCTCATAGACCGGAAAAAACATCTTGTACTGACATCACCACACCCTTCACCGCTATCCGCATATCGCGGCTTTATTGGCAATGGGCATTTTTCAAAAACCAATGCTTACTTGTTATCCAATAATCAGAATGCCATAGACTGGCAACTACCTTGACAATCAGCCCTGCTCTGCCACAGCAGCAATCAACTGTTTCATTAGGGAAAAATCAGCGTCTGATATATCAATAATCTGACACCCTGACCAGTAACTTGAGCTTTGAATCGATTCTGCAGGACTGCTCCAGAGACAATCAACACCAATACTGATTTCGCTACCCGCGGCATCAGCAATGACATCCTCCGCGATAACCATCTTTAGCTGATAAATACAATCCGATCGCAACGGTTTGTTATTCACCAACATCAACCCTTCTAGTGAAAGATTCGCTACCGCACCAACAGACTCACCCGACAACTGGTCAACAACCAGCACTGAATTACGCAAAGTATGCCGCGGGTATTTCCGCCGACTGACAAAATCACCAGAATCCATTTCTATTCCTTTTCTGAAGCCATTCAATGGGATATAGCAGACTTAAGACGCGCAAAAATATTTTCAAGAGCCCGCTCAAAAAAAGGCTTGCCAGAACCTGCTAACATTCTTGCCTGACTACCCAAAATCATGCGCGCAATTTCAATTCCACTCTTCATGGCAACCTGCTTGCCACTTCGATCGACCAGCATGTAGCGAGATGTTTTTGAATTAAACCATGCAACTTTTGCACACATATTCGTGTACTGATCCAGCTGATCAAATTCAATCCAGGTACCAAACTCAATATCACGTAAATTTTCTATCACTTCGCGCTCTTCTTCACTGAAGGCATCAAGATCAACCACTTCTTGCTCCAGCCCCTCACCCACTTCAGCTTCCATCTCGGCTCGGCGTTCAGCAGCTACAGGCTCAGTCTCAAGATTTTGCAAAGCCAGCATCTGGGATTTACTTAGCGCATCCAGCAACTTGTTGCTCTTGACCTGATCATAAGCAATCGTTTCCAGTGCCGATTGCACGCGTGACTGTAATGATTCCTGAATCAACATCAGGCGATTACGCTCGTTTGCATCAACCTTGGGCTGAATACTCCAGATAATATCTTCGATATTGTCCAGACCTTCCTGCCACAAAACAGATTCCTGACCGTGACGCAACAATGTAAATGTCAGATAGTCTGACCAAGGATGCAACAACAACACGATAATGTGAGAAGGCAATTCATGACCTTGCATCCGCTTCCTGACTTCAAGCATGACGCGGCGCTTCACTTCACGTAAACGATCCTCGCCTTCCGCTTTTTCACGCGCACGACGCTCCATCAAACCGACACTGTGTTCAACTTTCTGACAAAACTCCTGCATTTCAGCAAACAATTCATCAAAGAGAGCAACATCACTATTGAATTCGGTCAAAATCCTGCGTACAACAGATTTGATTTTTGGGAAAACTTTAAACTGGCTCTCTCCGCTACTGTTGACCCAGCGCGTTCCCGCTTCGGCCATGCAATTCAGCAACTGACGAGAAGCATGCTCCGGCTTTTCGAACAAACGCCTGTCAAGAAAAGCAGCCTTGAGATAAGGCGTATGCAGATAACTCAACACCGCTTTTACCGAATCAGGTAATTGCTTATCTGCCAGCATGTACTCAAAAATCATTCCGACCAGATCAATAATTCGCCCGTCATCATCATCAATATGTTTTTCATCACCAATCTGTTCGCGCAATTGCACTGTCACAGCCTGAAACTGCTCAACTGTCATGGCAGGCGGCACAGCC
>DAOMGA010000291.1:0-2854 GCA_035430085.1 Pseudomonadales bacterium | reverse complement strand
TGGATATCCAGATGCCCGTCATGGATGGCCTGGAGGCCACCAGGCAGATTCGCGCTGATCCTCAATTGCGGCACAATCTCGTGATTGCCATGACGGCGAATGCCTGGGATGAAGACCGTGAACGCTGTCTGGCAGCTGGTATGAATGATTTTCTTAGCAAGCCGGTTAAACCGGATGAGCTTATCAGCACTCTGGACCGCTGGCTGGCTTTTCATGTTAGCTCCCCGGTTGATATGCAGGTATTGGCGGGACTCTCTGGCGGTGATGTGGATAGGTCTGTGGAGCTGGCGACGCCATTAGTAGAGCGCTTGCGGGTGGAGTTAAGCGATATCGGGCTGGCATTGGCCGCTGGCGATCTGTTAGCAATACAGCGTCTGGCGCATAACATGCGCGATGGTGCCCGCCAGATAGGCGTGTCACGCATGGAGGACAATTGTGAATGGCTGGAAAATCAGTTGAGTGATGATGCATTGTGGCAGGCGTATCCCCGCATCCGGCAAATGGAAAGAATACTGGTACAAATTGTCCAACAATTGCAGCTAAACAGCTAAGATAGCGCCCTGTACTTCCGGGAGTAATGGCGTGAGAAAAACCAAGATTATCTGCACTATCGGCCCTGTCACTGAATCGTACGATATGTTGAAAAAAATGGCAGAGGCGGGCATGAATGTTGTGCGCCTCAATATGTCGCACGGTGACCACGCTTCTCACGCCAAAGTTATCAAGGCTATCAAGACCCTGAATAAAGAACTGTCGCACCCCATCCCCTTGTTGCTCGATACTCAGGGGCCGGAAATTCGCACCGGTACGTTAAAAAATGATCTGGAACTTAAACAGGGCGACATCATCTCGGTGACCGCGCGAGCAGATGATGTTGAATCCACTTCTCTGCACATCAATTACCATGACCTGATTGACGATGTGA
Source organism: Pseudomonadales bacterium (assembly GCA_035430085.1). Classification (GTDB taxonomy): domain Bacteria; phylum Pseudomonadota; class Gammaproteobacteria; order Pseudomonadales; family UBA7239; genus UBA7239. Next base: position 1,929 of record DAOMGA010000291.1, on the reverse strand, counting down.
AAATCGGTGACAAGATCACAGTCGATAACGGTATTATCAATCTGGAAGTGCTGGAAAAACTTGATCGCATGATGCGTTGTAAAGTTATTGACGGTGGTCGCCTTAAAAGTAAACGTCACGTCAATCTTCCGGGTATCCGCGTTAATTTGCCCGCTATCACAGGCAAGGACCGTGAAGACATTCTGTTTGGCATGAAGCAGGAGGTTGATTTCATTGCATTATCATTTGTACGTGAAGCCAATGATATTCGTGGCTTGAGAAAACTGCTCGGCAACAAAGCCGACAAAATCAAGATTATTGCCAAGATTGAAGATCAGGAAGGCGTAAAAAATATCGAGGAAATTGTTGCTGCTGCTGATGGTGTAATGGTTGCTCGCGGTGATCTTGGTGTGGAGATTAATATTGAAGATCTACCCAATGTGCAGCGCATGATTGTTCGTTTGTGCCATGAGCAGGGCAAGCGTGTGATTGTTGCCACGCATTTACTGGAATCCATGATTGAGAATCCCATTCCGACTCGCGCAGAAGTAACGGATGTCGCCAACGCTATTTATGAAGAAGTCGATGCCATTATGTTATCTGGTGAAACGACAGTAGGGAAATATCCTATCAAGTGCGTGGAATATATGGATAAAATTTCCCGTACTGCAGAGCGTATGCCTGGATTGCGTTTCTGTAATAGTCTGGTCAAAGATAACAACAAACAACACTTGGCATATTCTGCAGTGCAACTCGCTGAAGATATGGAAGCGCAAGGTATTGTTGTTATCACTAGGCGTGGCGTTATGGCTAATCTTGTCACTAACTGCCGTCCGAGTAAAACCACTATTTTTGCTTTTACTAATGATAGCCGTACCCGTCGTCAGATGAATTTGAATCGTGCGGTTGTATCGCATCGACTCGCTTTTTCGAGTGATCCTGAAAAAACCTTGTTAGCCGCATTTGAGATTCTGAAGCGCGATGATGGTCTGAAACAGGGTGATAAAGTGGTCGTTATCTCCGATATTATTTCTGGCCTTGGTGTGGATGCCATCCAGATACGCAGTATTCACTGAGTCAGTTATGATAGCGAATGAAGAAATAACCGGATCTGGTGAAAACACAGCAGTGGTTGGTGCTGATATTCAGGCGTCACGTTCACCTGAGCAGGCTGAAATGCCTTTTGCCATTGTCCACGGCAAAAACATTACAGAGTTACCAAAAGATCTGTACATTCCGCCGGATGCTCTTGAAGTCATTCTGGAAGCGTTTGAAGGCCCGCTGGATCTATTGCTGTACCTGATTCGGCGCCAGAACCTTGATATTCTCGATATCAATGTTGCCGAAATTACCCGTCAATATATGCATTATATTGAACTGATGGATGCCATGCAGTTTGAGCTGGCGGCAGAATATCTTCTGATGGCAGCTATGCTTGCCGAGATAAAGTCACGTGTGCTTTTGCCGCGCTCTTCCGACGTTGAAGAAGATGAGGAAGATCCTAGAGCCCAGTTAATTCGTCGATTACAGGAATATGAACGCTTTAAGCTGGCAGCTGAAAATATGGATGAATTGCCTCGTGAAGGTCGCGATATATTTCTTGGCAATGCAGAGCCGCCTGAGCGGGAAAGTCGCCGGGCGGATCCTCCTGTCGATATGAAAGAGTTGTTGCTTTCACTGGCTGAAGTGCTAAGGCGCGCTGATATGTTTGAAAGCCATCAAGTTGAACGCGAAAGACTTTCAACCCGGGAGAGAATGTCGCAGGTTTTAGAACAGCTCAAAGGTGGTCAATTTATGCCATTTGTTAATTTATTCACAGTGAGCGAGGGTAGGTTGGGTGTTGTAGTGACCTTTCTGGCTGTTATGGAGTTGGTAAAGGAGTCACTGGTAGAGTTATTGCAAACCGATACGTATGGCCCCATTCATGTCAAAGCACGCTCTACCTGAAAT
>DAOMGA010000290.1:0-2865 GCA_035430085.1 Pseudomonadales bacterium | reverse complement strand
TACGCGCTCATCCTGTCGGCCTTGCTGCACATAGATACGTAACAGGCGTTGCGGTTGCGATTTCAGTACAGATGCTACGCTGTGGATGCCATATATCCATTCGTTCTGGCTCATTTTTTAGCCTTGCCTCCAGCGGGTTTACTTTTCTTTTTAGCCGGTTTGGGAATATTTGCCGCCGGTTTTTTTGCAGTGGATTTGGTTTTTCCACGGGTATCACTTTTTGCAAACGGCTTTTTCTTTTCGCTGGTGGGGTTGTCGATTATCGAGCTGTCTTTTTCGGTGCGATAGGATTGCAGCAATTCCAGATCAATTTTTCGATCATCGAGATCCACGCGTACCACGCGTACCTGCACGCTGTCGCCCAGTCGATACACTTCGCGAGTTCTTTCACCTACCAGACGTTGCCCGGCAGCATCAAAGGGGTAGTAGTCGCGCTTCAGCATCGTCACATGTACCAAACCTTCGATGTAGATGTCTTTTAATTCGACAAACAAACCGAAACTGGTAACGGCATTGATCACGCCATCATACGTTTCTTCCACATGGTCGAGCAGGTATTCGCATTTCAACCACGCGACTACATCGCGTGAAGCTTCGTCGGCGCGTCGTTCGCAACTGGAACATTGCACGCCGAACGCATCCATCGCCGCATCATCGTAAGGGTAGATTTTATTTTGCGGCAGTTTCGGAGCGCCTTCTGCACAGCGCACCTGTTTGACTTCCGGACGATTGCGTATCAGGTAACGGATAGCGCGATGCACGAGCAAATCCGGATAACGGCGGATCGGTGAAGTGAAGTGCGCGTAGCTCGGATAATCCAGCCCGAAGTGCCCAATATTTTCTGCTTGATAAACCGCCTGACTCATGGAGCGCAGCAACATGGTTTGTATCAAACGTGCATCAGTGCGACCGACAGCACTGGCCAGCAGTGTCTGGTAATCACTCGGATGTGGTTTATTGCCACCGCCAAGATTCAAACCCAGTTCGCCGAGAAATGCGCGCAGGGTTTTCAGTTTTTCTTCACTGGGGCCTTCGTGTACACGGAACAGGGCGGGAATTTTCTGTTTTTCCAGCAATGTCGCTGCACAGGTGTTGGCAGCGAGCATGCATTCTTCAATCAGTTTATGTGCTTCATTGCGTACCACTGGAATAATGCGCTCTATCTTGCGGTTGTCGGCAAACAGAATGCGGGTTTCCTGGGTTTCAAAATCAATCGCGCCGCGTTCATCGCGTGCGCTGCGCAAAGCCTGATACAGCGAGTAAAGATTATCAATGTGCGGCACCAGTGCAGCGTATTGTTCGCGTACAGCGCTATGTTTTTCTTTGCGTGCTTCAATAATTTGTGCAACTGTGGTGTAAGTGAAGCGCGCCTGTGAATGCATCAAGCCTTCGTAGAACTGGAATTTTGAAACTTTTCCTGCTGCGCTGATCACTATCTCGCACACCATGCACAGGCGATCGACTTTTGGCATCAAAGAGCAAAGGCCGTTGGAGATTTTTTCCGGCAACATCGGCACGACCGAGCCAGGAAAGTAAACCGATGTGGCGCGATGCTCCGCTTCACGATCCAGCGCGCTTTTCGGCGTGACGTAATGCGAAACATCGGCGATGGCGACGTACAGCGTCCAGCCGCCACCCTTGCGCGGTTCGCAATACACCGCATCGTCAAAATCGCGCGCGTCTTCGCCGTCGATAGTGACTAACGGCAAGTGCCGCAAATCAATGCGATGTTTTTTGTCTTTGGCTAAAACGGTTTCTGATAAAGCAGCCGCTTCTTTTTCTACCGCTTCAGGCCATTGCCATGGAATACCGTGATTGCGCACTGCGATCTGGATTTCCATGCCGGGATCAAGATGTTCGCCCAACACTTCCACCACGCGACCCACCGCCATGCGTTTGTGATCGGGGTAGTGGTCAATGCCCACCACCACCATCTGGCCATGTTTGGCGCCGTTACGGTTTTGTGGCGGAATGGCGATATCCTGATTGATGCGTGTGCTATCCGGTTTCACATAAAACACACCGTTTTCTTCAAAAAAACGTCCGGCCAATTGTTGATGCGCGCGTGCCAACACTTCCACAATCGCTGCTTCAATACGGCCACGTTTATCCATACCTCGCGGACTCGCCAACACCGTATCGCCATCAAACACCAGGCGCATTTCGCGCGCGCTGAGGTACATATCCTTGTCGCCGCCTTCCGGACGCAAGAATCCGAAACCGTCGCGGTGTGCGAGTACGCGGCCTTTCACCAGATCGGCTTTGCCGGCCGGTACAAAACCGTTGCGGCGGTTTTGCAGCAGTTGGCCATCGCGACACATCGCGCCCAGTCTGCGGCGCAGTGCTTCAATCTGTTCTTCATCACGCAGCTTCAGTTTTTCGCACAGGGCGGGGTGATCCATCGGGCCGCCGCTGTTTTCCAGCAACTCGATGATGAACTCACGGCTGGGAATGGGGTTGGCGTATTTCTCAGCTTCGCGATTGAAGTGCGGATCGCGCTTGGAGGGCGCTTTAGCAGCGGGTTTTTGTGCAGGCTTTTGTGTCGGCTTGGCGGTCTTGCCGTCTGGTTTTGTGGCAGTCACTTTCTTGAACGGTTTGCTTGCCGGTGCGGCGGGTGTCTTGGCGGCAGTTTTGCCGTTAGTGCGGGGAGGTCGGGATTTGCTCATGTGGCTCCGTGAGGCGGCTGTCGCCGAGGGTAGAAATCATCCGCTATCTTGCGCGAATTCAGTGTCCCGATTATTACAGACCACCATGCATATAGCCATGCGCGGATTGACAGCCTATAAGACTGTCAGTAGAGTTCGCGCCCTGAGCCCGGATGGCGGAATGGTAGACGCGCTAGCTTCAGGTGTTAGTGACTTATGG
>DAOMGA010000289.1:0-2867 GCA_035430085.1 Pseudomonadales bacterium | reverse complement strand
GTACACTTTCAAAGGAACAGATATTTGAACTCTATGCAAATAAGATTTTTCTAGGGCACAGGGCATATGGCGTTGAATCTGCAGCATTTGTCTACTACGGGAAAGGATTGAAGGAATTATCACTCGCCCAGTGGGCCATGTTGGCGGGTCTACCCAAAGCACCATCAAAATATAATCCAATCGTTAATCCAACCAGAGCGTTGATAAGACGAAACTGGATACTGGATAGAATGCTAAAACTGGGGTTCATTGATCAAAATACACACGATACCGCGGTTTCTGAAGCTGAAACTGCTTCATTCCACGGTCTAAAAACGGATATTGATGCGCCATTTATTGCTGAAATGGCAAGACAATTTGCAGTTGAAAAGCTCGGCAATGAGGCCTATACGGGTGGTTATAGCGTACGGACTACTATTGATTCTCGCCTGCAATTAATTGCACAAGAAGCAATTTGGCAGGGCGTATCGGACTATGACCGCCGCCATGGTTACCGGGGACCTGAAAGCCATTTCCCCGCTGTAAATACGCCAGAAGCACGGATTATCTGGCTGACTATTCTGAACAATACCAACAAGATCGGCGATCTCCAGCCAGCTATTGTTACTCAAATTAATAAAAGTTCACTGCAGATTCTTCTGCAAAACAATACGCTAAATCAAATTGCGTGGACACCAGATATAGCCAAAACACTGAGACCCTATAAATCTGAAAATTATGTCGGACCCTCACCAGAAAATTTTTCTGCTATATTCAAAATCGGTGATTTGATTCGTGTTAGGCCCATCGGTATTGAACGCTGGGAAATTAGTCAGACTCCTAAAATTCAGGCAGCGCTGGCTTCATTGAACAGTAAAACAGGCGAAATCATTTCACTGGTGGGTGGAAGTGATTTTACCTACAGTAAATTTAACCGCGCCACACAAGCTCTCCGGCAACCTGGCTCCAGTTTCAAACCTTTTTATTATCTGGAAGCCCTAGAAGAAGGCTATACCCCCGCCACGCTTATCAACGATGCACCCATTGTGTTTCAAGAAGCCGGCATGAAGGAGGCATGGCATCCTGAAAATGCTCATGATGACTATCTGGGGCCTACCCGCCTAAGACGTGCGCTATACGAATCCAGAAATATGGTGTCAATTCGCATTGTGCAAAATCTTGGTGTCAAAAATGTCATCAAGCACTTACCGCGATTTGGTTTTGATACAAGCAATATGCAACCCAATCTATCCATTGCATTAGGTTCGCACGCTTTTAGTCCACTGACTATGGCAGGTGCTTACGCCGTGTTGGCAAATGGCGGATACACAGTGCAACCTCATGTTGTACAACGCATTGAAGACACAAAAGGCAACATTATTTTTCAACAAGCAGTAGCACCACCCCAAGATCCTTCACAACGGGTTGTTGATGAACAGGCCGCCTACATTCTTGACGATATACTTCGCGATGTTATTCGCAAGGGAACCGGACGCGCCGCACTGGTACTAAACCGATCTGATATCGCAGGTAAAACCGGAACCACCAATGGTCCAACTGACGCATGGTTTGCCGGGTATAACCCGACCGTCACAACTACTGTCTGGATGGGTTTTGATGACAACACCCTGTTAGGTAAAAAGGAATATGGCGGTACAGCGGCATTACCTGTCTGGATAAACTTTATGAAAGAAGCGCTAAAGGATCAGCCGGTGATTGAAAGAACTATGCCTGCCGGGCTCACAACAGTGCGTATAGACCCCAGTACGGGTCAACCTGCATCGACAGACAGATCCGATGCGATATTTGAAATTTTTCACAGTACATCCAATGCAGGTGATGGGGGGATTGATAATACAGACAATGGATCCGGGACAGATTTGCACCCAGAATCCAATTCCACCGAAGATTTATTTTAATAGAGTTCTGAGCGGCGTTGACGCTTCTGCCAATGCACGCTATCACGAATATAATAGGGCAAGCACTCTGCAGGATTATGTATCCAGCCTGACTTACCTTTATAAAGAGCTAATGACATAACGTCTGCAGCTGAAACATCAACCTGAATATATTGTTGACTCATCATCTGAAGCTTTGGTAACTGCTAAGCATCACCGACCAAAAGCCAATCATCACCTATCATCTCAGCAAGACTTTGCCTGTCCGCTAGCAGTAATTGGTCAGGCTCCAACCGCTCCAGGCTATCACGCTGTATCTTGAACACGGCCCAATAAACCCCCCCCATTCTTGCATCCTGCGCAACCGCGACCATCGTTGAACCGTTTAATTGAGAATCACGACGTCTTAATGCTGCATATGCAAGAACCTCCAGTGAAGATAAAGGCTGGACCGGCAAGTTAAAACTGTATGCCAGCGCCTGAATAACACTGGCACCGATACGCAAGCCTGTGAATGAACCAGGACCAGCATTCCAAGCCAATAAGTCCAGCGATTGAGGATCAATCAGATTCTGAGTCAACAAGTCATCTATATAGCTCAACAAGTGACGCGTCCTTGCTACAGCAGTTGCCTCTGTACAAAGAAAACTGCCAGTCCCTATCGTCAACATCACTGAACAACACCGGGATGAGGTATCAATTGCCAGAATTTTCATATTCCCAAGTCTTTGTATACGGCTCAAACAACAAAACCCCCGGACAAGCCGGGGGTTTTGTACATCTCAACCAAAAGCATTGCTGCTTGGCTTATTTTTTACGGCTTTTCTTCGCTACTTTTTTAGCTGCCTTTTTAGGAGCGGCTTTCTTAGCTGCCTTTTTAGGAGCGGCTTTCTTAGCTGCCTTTTTAGGAGCAGCTTTCTTAGCTGCCTTTTTAGGAGCAGCTTTCTTAGCAGCTTTAGCTGCCGCTTTTGCTTCTTTCTTTTGCTGACT
>DAOMGA010000288.1:0-2869 GCA_035430085.1 Pseudomonadales bacterium | reverse complement strand
CCCATCTGCCCCGTGTTGTTGAGGTCGGTGTATGAAACGCGTGCTGATTGTTAAAACATCATCGATGGGTGATGTTATCCATACGCTGCCGGCAGTAAGCGATGCCTGCGATATTTATCCCGATGTCGAATTTGATTGGGTAGTAGAGGAGGCGTTCGCTGAAATACCGGCATGGCATCCACGTGTTGAAAAAATTATTCCTGTCGCAATCAGGCGTTGGCGTAAAAATATTTTCAAGTTGATTGGCAGTGATGAGTGGGGCCGTTTTCGCAGCGATATCGGTTACCAACATTATGACTGCATTATTGATTCGCAAGGTTTGATAAAAAGCGCGCTGTTGACGCGTTTTGCAAAGGGTGAAATTTGCGGCTATGACCGCCACAGTGTACGCGAACCGCTGGCGAGCATCGCGTACCAGAAAACTTTTTCCGTGGCAAAAGACCAGCATGCTGTTGAGAGAACGCGTGAGTTGTTTGCTAAAGCCCTTGGTTATGAAAAGCCGCAAACCGCGCCGAATTATGGTATTGACCGCAAACGGTTTGGCGAACAGGCTGTGCCACCTTATGTATTGTTTTTGCATGGCACGACGCGGGCGGATAAACATTGGCCGGATGAATACTGGCAAACGCTATGCCGTCTGTTATGCGATGCAGGTATTAACGTCAAATTGCCGTGGTGGACTGATGCGGAACAGCGTCGTGCGCGCTTTATTGCTGAAGTGCATCCGCGTGCCGAAGTACTGTCGCGCACAAATCTTGCGGGCATGGCCAATGTTATCGCCAGTGCGCAGGCGGTGGTTGCTGTTGATACAGGGTTGGGTCACCTGGCTGCAGCATTGGCAGTGCCAGCATTGTCTTTGTATGGTTCTACGTCGCCCAAATTGGTGGGCGCTTATGGACCAAACCAGTTCCATCTTTGCGCACAGGATTTCACTCGCAGTAGTGTGCCAGCAGTTAAACCGGAAGTGTTTGCGCCGCTTACACCGGCAGTCGTGTTTGCGCGCGTGCGCGACATGCTGGGGCGCACATGAATCTTGCTTTTGCACTGTATAAATACTTTCCCTACGGTGGTTTGCAGCGCGACATGTTGCGCATAGCGCAGGCATGTGTAGCGCGCGGCTCTGTAGTGACGATTTATTGTGCAGATTGGCAAGGTGACCTACCTGCGGATATTCGTGTAGAACCTATTGCTGTCAGAGGTGCGAGCAATCACAGCCGTAACCGTCATTTTTCTGCAGCGTTGCAATCACGATTAAAACAGGAAGCGCACGATCTTGTAGTCGGATTTAACAAGATGGCTGGGTTGGATATCTATTACGCAGCTGATACCTGTTTCAAAGCTAAAGTCATGCAGGAACGTTTGCCGGCTTTGCGTTTTCTGCCGCGCTATCGTCAGTATCTCAAAGACGAGGCTGAGGTATTTGGTGCGGTCAGTAATACAAAAATACTGGCGATTGCTGAACGCAGTATCGATGAATATGAGCAGTATTATTCCGGTGTAAAAAAGCGCTGCACGGTACTACCTCCCGGCATCAACCCTGATCGGCGCGCCGGAGACAATGCGGCGGAAATACGATCAAAATTTCGTAGTGAATGGTCGCTGCAGGAAAAAGACAAACTGTTATTGATGGTCGGTTCGGGTTTTCGTACCAAGGGTCTTGATCGCACTATTCGTGCACTGGCTGCATTGCCGCCGGATGTGTTGGTGAATACGCGGCTCGTGGTAATAGGTCAAGATAAGCCTGATGCATTTATCAAGCTCGCCAAAACATTGCACGTGGAGCAACGCCTGGAATTTTTAGCTGGGCGTGATGATATTCCTGCATTTTTGCAGGGTGCCGAACTGTTGATACATCCGGCATACCGTGAAAATACCGGAACAGTTTTGCTGGAAGCCGCAGTAGCCGGTTTGCCAGTGCTGACAACTGCGGTTTGTGGATACAGCGGCTATATCCGTGATTATGATTGCGGCATTGTGGTTGATGAACCATTCGATCAACAGGAACTGAATAATGCACTGTCGGTTATGCTGGGTGATGATGCAAGGCGTAAAGCATGGCGCGAGAATGCCTTAAAAATGGCAGAGATAGCGGATATCTATTCGCTGTTTGATCGTGCAGCAGATTTTATTGTTGCTGCAGCAAAGAGCCGTATAGCATGAAAATTTTTCTGGATCAGCAATGGCAAAAATTGTGGCAGGGGAAAGATCCTTTTGTAGAGGCGCAGGCAATACAGGGAAAAGTATATCGCAGTAAAGAGGGGCGACGTACCTTGCGTTTCGAGCATGCCGGGCGCGGATATTTTCTTAAGCTGCACGAAGGAATAGGTTGGCTCGAAATATTCAAGAATTTATTGCAGTTACGGCTTCCTGTTCTCGGCGCCGCCAACGAATACCAGGCATGCCTGCGGCTCAAGGCGCTAGGCGTGGATACCATGACGCCAGTGGCTTTCGGTGAGCGAGGCGTTAACCCGGCGCAGAAGTTGTCATTCATTATTACCGAAGAGCTGGCAAATACTGTCAGTCTCGAAGATTATTGTAAGCATTGGCAAACGCAGAAGCCATCAGTGCGCGAAAAACGCACAATTATTCGCAAACTGGCGACTATCAGCAAGACTTTGCATGAAAGCGGTATCAATCATCGCGATTACTATTTGTGTCATTTTTTACGTGACGATGATAGTAAGCCTTTTGAATACTGTGACCCTTTGTACCTGATTGATTTGCACCGGGTGCAAATTCGCAAGGCAATACCAATGCGCTGGTTGATAAAAGATCTCGCGGGACTTTTTTATTCTGCATTTGATCTTCCGCTGACCAGGCGTGATTTGCTGTGTTTTTTGTCTGTCTACAAAAGACAGTGGATGCGCGG
>DAOMGA010000287.1:0-2884 GCA_035430085.1 Pseudomonadales bacterium | reverse complement strand
CTTTCAATTCATTGTCGACAACGGCTGAACCATCGCTAGCCGCCCCCATTTTGCCCGTACCGCCCGGGTGATAAACGCTACCACCTTCATTGCGGCACTCCTCAAGAATCTGTTCCTCTGTTTGAGCATGCCCGCCCGGCGTGATTTCAGCACCCGCAATTTCACGAAACGGCGCAGCAGCATAAATTTCGCGTTGTTTCTTCACGCCATCTACTGTGCGCTGGCGATCATTCTCTGTGCTGAGATAATTGTAGAGAATTTTCGGCGGCGCTTTGGGATCATTGCTACGGATATGCACATGACCGCGTGATTCGGGGCGCAACACGCAGGTGGTGGAATTCACACCCGGTACCGGCGACGGTGTCATATTGCCTTTGTCGTCCATACCACCAGCACCAGGCGTAAAATGGATCTGCATGCTGGGGCGCGCATCACCGGCTGTTTTGTAAAACGCTCCGATATTGGCGGCAGGAAATGCGAGCAAGCCGCGCTTGGTAAACAGATATTTGAAAACATTGAACACTACGCGTGGAAATTTTCCATCGTCACCGATGGTGATACCCTTTTTCACTTCATGCTGCACTTGCACATGGTAGTGATCCTGTAAATTTTCCCCTACGCCCGCCAATTCGTGTTTGAGTTCAATGCCGTGGCTTTCAATCACATCACGTCGACCCACACCAGACAGCTCGAGCAGTGTCGGCGTGTTGAGCGCGCCTGCCGCAAGAATCACTTCCTGCATGGCCGCCACTTCCTGCAACTGACCTTTGCCGTCGAGATAATGCACACCAATCGCACGCGTCTTGTGAAAAAGAATTTTTGCCGCAACAGATTTTGTTGCAATCACCAGATTCTTGCGTTTACACACATCTTTACCGAGAAAGGCAGCGGCAGAACTCCAGCGCTTGCCCGTTTTCTGGTTCAGCTGGAAATATCCGACACCTTCCTGTTGCTCGCCATTGAAATCATCCGTGCGCGGAATACCTGCTGCCTGTGCAGCTCGCAAGTAATAATCCGACTGTTCGTATTCAGTCCGGCAATTCGTCACATTCAATTCGCCGCCTTTGCCGTGGTAACGATTAGCGTCTCCCAACTCAAAATTTTCACTGCGCCGGAAATACGGCAACAAATTTTCATAATCCCAACCTTCACAACCCGGTTGTTTAGCCCATTCGTCATAATCTTCACGTTGGCCGCGGATATAAACCATGCCGTTGATAGAACTACATCCACCCAACACGCGACCGCGTGGTGAATGTATCGGGCGATTATTACATCCCGGTTCCGGCTCACTGAAATACACATTGGTATCTTTCGGATCGTGTATCAGTTTTATGAAACCCATCGGCATATGAATCATCGGGTTGGTATCTTTGCCACCGGCTTCGATCAACAACACACGGATATTGCTGTTACGCGATAAACGATTAGCCAGTACACAACCGGCAGAACCGGCACCAACGATGATGTAATCAAACTGGTTATCAAGCATGGCGTTTCTCTTTCAGTGAGATTCAAGTGATGTGATTTAACCGCAGCCATCCACCATCGGCAATCGGCGCTTGCGCTTAAGTTTAGCCTTTGCGCCGTATATTCCCCACTTTCGCCCGCCAGCAGCAAAAACTAGACTCCCCTCAAGGACTACTTCTGGAGACACGTTGTGGGCATAGCCAACTATTTTGATAGCGACCCGAACTTCACCCGCACGCAGGAAGCCGAACTCGTTCGCCTGACCAAGGCCTTGCGCCAGATTATCGACAGCAGTGTGAAGCTGAACGCCCCACTGGAAACCCTGACCCAACTCGCTAATGACGCGGAAGCCATGGCTGCCACCATGCAGCCGTACAGCAGCATTCGACCGATTGCAGCGCACAACAAGCATTTTCGCCCTGATGATGTGAACTGGTCTGCACCCTATAGCCCGGTGGTAGGTCGTTGTAACCCGATTTCACCGCCGATGCAGATGGTATTGCGCGAAGACAAGGCCATCGGCACGGTAACGTATGGCGACGCCTTTGAAGGTCCGCCGAACTGCGTACACGGCGGTATGGTGGCGCTGGCATGGGATCACGTCATGGCGCTGGCGAACATGCTCATCAACGCGCGCGGCCCGACAGCCTGGTTGCACGTCGACTACAAGAAACCCACACCACTCTACACGCCACTGCGTTTTGAAGCCTGGATCGACAAACTGGAAGGCAAAAAAATCTTTGTGAAAGGCGCCTGCTATGCCAACGGTGAAATTGTCACCGAAGCCAGCGGGCTGTTTATCAACACTGTTATCAAGAATATTGGCGTGGAAGCTGAAATGCTGCGTCAGGAACAAATACGCCCAAGTGATCAGGCCGATGACCTACACCCGTTACACCCATCTCGCTTCACTGCTGATTGATATCGAGTGCGAATTGCGGCGCGCCAATTTGTGGAGCGCTGTAACGCCATCGGCAGAAGCACTCGCCAGCGTTGAACCGTTTTGTGTCGATACGCTGGATTTCCACCAGTGGCTGCAATTTATATTGTTGCCCCGCATGCAGACGTTGATTGCTGCACAAGCACCGCTGCCTGATAAGTGCGATATTGCAGCGATGGCGGAAACGGTATGGGCAGCGAATGTTCACGCCAAGCCAGTGATTGAAGTGTTAAGGGCGTTTGATGAAACGATAACTGGCACGCCATAATAGCCATCCTTGCAAGATAGCCCCTTGCCACGAGGATCCTCATGTTACGCATCACCGAAATCAAACTCCCGCTAGACCATGCTGAAAATGCATTGCGCGACGCAATTGTTGCCAAACTCGGCATTGCCGACAGTGAACTGCAAGACTTCAGCGTTTTCAAACGCAGTTACGACGCGCGCCAGAAACATAAAATCCTGCTGATCTAT
>DAOMGA010000286.1:0-2887 GCA_035430085.1 Pseudomonadales bacterium | reverse complement strand
ACTACCAGAAACGCCAGCAATACCATAATCGCTGCTGATGTTTTTTCTACAAATGCTCTTTCAGAAGAATCTGCCCACAAATATATCTGCACCGGCAACACGGTGGATGGATCTGTAATGCCGTGCGGAATATCTACAATAAAAGCCACCATACCGATCATCAACAGCGGCGCAGTTTCGCCCAGCGCACGCGCCATACCGATAATCGCTCCGGTTAATATGCCCGGCATGGCCAAGGGAATCACATGCTGGCTGACGACCTGCATCTGCGACGCGCCAATGCCGAGTGCCGCTTCACGGATAGAGGGTGGCACAGACTTAATGGCGGCGCGACTGGAAATAATAATGGTCGGCAACGTCATGAACGTCAGCACCAGACCACCCACCAACGGCACAGAGCGCACCATCCCGAACAGCCCGATAAATACCGCCAAACCCAATAACCCGAAAATAATGGAAGGTACCGCAGCAAGATTGTTGATATTTACTTCGATAAAATCAGTAAAGCGATTCTTGGCAGCAAATTCTTCCAGATACACCGCTGCTGCAACGCCGATAGGCAATGACAAACACAATGTCACCAGCAAGGTCAGTGCGGAACCTGTCAGGGCGCTGCGTATACCGGCTTGTTCGGGCTCGCGCGAATCACCCACTTCAAAAAACAGGCTGTTAAAACGTTTCTCGATTTCGCCAGCCGCTATCCATTGCTCAATCCACACAGCCTGTTTGTCAGTAATGGCGCGTTCACTTTCAGGCAATTGCAGTTGACGGGTATGTTTGAAAAAAGTATCTAGCTCATCATCTGCCAACACCCACAACGAAAGTGTCTGACCCAGTTTTTCAGGTTCACTGATTAATAATCGCCTGACACTGTCACCGGCACTGGAACTGATCAAACCAAACAAGGCTTTTTTATCACCACGTGTAGTGACATCAGGAAAACGCGACCACAATGCACTTTTGATCACTGCATCGTAATTGGCTTGTTGTAATTCTTCTGCTGTCGAGGTTGCGCTGACACCCAATACAGCAGGATCGATTGTTACTTCCAGTTTGATCCAGGTATTCCGGAACGCGCCGATGCCTTTGCTGCCGATATCGCCGAACAATACCAGCACACAGACGATACCAAATAGCACCGACAACAAACCCAGCGTGCGGAATATTTTTTCCTTGCGATAACGCCGTGCAAGACTGCTGTACACCAATTCACGCGTTTTTTTGTGATAATCACTGGCGCTCATTCGTACTGCTCCCGATACTTTCTCACAATACGTAAAGCAATCACATTGAAGATCAGCGTCACAACAAATAACACCAAACCCAGTGCGAATGCAGCCAGTGTTTTGGCACTGTCAAATTCCTGATCACCCACCAGCAACGAGGCAATCTGCACTGTTACCGTTGTCACGGCTTCCAGAGGATTAGCTGTGAGTTTTGCCGACATGCCTGCCGCCATTACTACAATCATCGTTTCACCAATAGCGCGACTCACTGCCAACAACACGCCGCCAACAATACCGGGCAATGCTGCAGGAATAATCACGTTGATAATAGTTTCTGCTTGCGTGGCACCTAAGGCATAACTGCCATCACGCATGGCTTGCGGCACAGCGTTAATCACATCATCCGATAATGAAGAAATAAACGGAATAATCATTACGCCCATCACCAGACCTGCAGCCAGCGCGCTTTCTGATGACACCGCCAACCCGATACTTTCACCCAGTTCACGAATAAACGGCGCAACCGTTAATGCCGCAAAGAATCCGTACACCACCGTCGGGATACCTGCGAGCAATTCCAGCAATGGCTTCATCCAGCGACGCACTGTGCTATTGGCATATTCGGATAAATAAATTGCTGACATCAACCCCGCTGGCACTGCGACCAGCATCGCAATCATGGAAATCAGCAGCGTACCAGCAAACAATGGCACTGCACCGAATGCACCGGAAGAACCCGCCTGATCAGCGCGCATGGCAATTTGCGGACTCCAGTCCAGACCGAATAAAAAATCCCACCATGATACAACTGCAAAAAAACGTAACGACTCAAACAACACAGACAACACAATGCCCACGGTAGTGAGAATAGCAACGCAAGCACTGGCTACCAGAAAAATACGCCCTACAAACTCGACCTGCTCGCGCGCACGTTGTTCCGGTTTGATACGCAGGACACCCCAACCAAAACCACTGATCGCGATTGCCAAAAGCACTACAACCGATATCGCATGACTGCTGGCCATTACGTTTTTGTAAACACCCGCCACCTGTACCAGATCATCAGTTTGCCCGACAATACTTTGTCCAGCGGCAATATTTTTAACTGTGTTCAGCAACAGGGCTTGCTCACTGGTAGTGAGATGGCTCCAGCTTTCAGGTGCTTGTGAAAGCAGTAGTGATATATTGACGCTATCACCCACCAACAACCACACACCTGCCAATATCAGCGCAGGCACACCACAATAAATAGCCGACATCATGCCGTAATAGAAAGGCAGTGAGTGAAGATGAAAAATTCCACCCAAAGCCAATCCCATACGCAATGACCGCTGCTGGCCTACGATGTAAGCCAGCACGGACATAACAAGCAATATGGCAAATAATGTGCCGGTCGATATCATAAGCTCATATTTTCTCTGGCAGTATTTTTAATGTTTTTGCGTCATCCGCATATTGCTCGCGTTCAGCTTTTTTCATAGGAATCATCCCTTTTTCAGACAGGTAGCCCTCTTCACCCCACGAGGCTTCAGAAGTGAACTCTGTCATGAACTGCTGTATGCCTGGCAAGCTGGCGATATGGCTTTTCTTGACGTAGAAATATAAAGGACGTGAAATTTTGTATTCGCCACTGGCAATGGTTTCAAATGCCGGCAACTTGC
>DAOMGA010000285.1:0-2899 GCA_035430085.1 Pseudomonadales bacterium | reverse complement strand
GATCACAGCAGCGATCAGAAACATCAGTGGCGGTAGCACCATTTTATAAACTCCTTTAATTAAGACCATCTACCATCGAAATTCAGTAGCATATATACAAAAAAACAGAAAAATTTTTCAAATCTGCAGCACTGAAAAGATAAAAATCTGAGCAGAAATCATATTTTATTTATTTCCTTCAATAGCTTTTCAAATGTCAAGCACCAACCTCCAGGTATTTCCTGCCTCATCGACTCCATAACCGGATACCAAGCCCGCATACGCGCATCTGTGGCATAGAGCCAGTACGGCTTGTATTGCAATAAATTGATCACCGGTTTATTCAGGCTTGCCGCAAGATGCGCCAGCGAGCTGTCTGTCATGACAATTGTATCCATGTGCATTACCGCTGCGGCCGTATCGGCAAAATCATTCAACTGATCCGCCAGATCACATACCAGCGGCACGGCGCTGTGCGTGTATAAATCCTGCTGGCGTGGGCCTTTCTGGAAACTGTACAGCTGCAGTTGCGGATTTTCCGCCAACGGCAAAAACTGCTCCAGTGTTGCTGCGCGCCGGCTGTTGTCCTTGAACGTAAGACTGCCGCTCCACACGATACCAATCTTGCGTTTGCCGGGTGCATGTTGTGCCAACCAGCCAAATTTTATTTTGGCGGATTCCGGAATATGCAGTGGCGCTGGGGGTGGCACATTGGTGTCGTCTGTATTGAAAATCCCCATCAGCGACATCAGTGGGCAGAAAAAATCCGCACTGACGTTGGCTGTCGTTTCCTGATTCAACAGCTGCACATCCAGACCCGAAAACAACCGATGTAACTCAGGCTTACACAAAAATTTAATGTCACACTGCGGATATCGTTCCTTGATAAGTGGAATAAATCGCGCAGCCAGTATGGTATCGCCATAGCCCTGCTCGGCCAGTAACAACAGCGTTTTATGATCCAGGTCTTCGCCCTGCCATCGCGGATAACTGACATCCGGCAAACGTAACTCACCCAACTGCCAACGCGCCTCATAATCCTGCCAGCCTTGCGCAAAATTGCCGATGTAGAGATTCACCATCGCACGTTCCCATACATATTCGGGATTGTCTGGATGCTGATCCAATAGTGCATTTAACTGAACGAGGGACGCCTCAAACTGCTTGGCTTCACGGAGTGTCAGGGCGTAGTTGAGACGCAGGATCTTGTCATCGGGCACCATTGCCACGGCGCGTTGCTGACAGGCCACCGCTTCATCAAGACGGTCACAATCTTTCAGGACATTGCCGAGATTGCTGAGCACACCGGCGTGATCTGGCTGGAGTGACAAGGCACGCTTGTAACAGGCAATGGATGCCGGGTATTTTTTCAATTCCCGCAATAACACACCGTAGTTGACCCACATACCTGCATCGTCTGGCATCTTGTGCAGGTATTCCACATACGCACGGTGGGCAGCCGCATGGTGTTTCTGCTGGTGCAACTGCAGCACCTGCTGGCGATAGCGCTCCAGCCTTTTTCTGCCAGTAAACAGCGGCGCGCGATCCGGATTAGCGTTCACGCACACTCTCCTGCAAATGTTTCTGTATAGGCGACAGGAAATATTCGATGATACGCCGCTGCTGGGTAATGATTTCAGCAGTGACTTGCATGCCGGGCATCAGTTTTACATTGCGCGTATCGACCCACAGGGAATTTTTTTCCATCAACAGGCTGACGCTGTAAACCAATCCACCCTGCTCCCTCGCCTGTTTCTCATCGGCCACCGCATCATCCGAAATGCGCGTAATAGTGGCAGGCACTGTGCCGTACTTGGTAAACGGAAAGGTGTGTACCTTGATTTGTGCCGCATCGTGCTCATGCACAAAACCGATGTCCTGGTTCGGCAACCACACCTGCACTTCCAGTTGCTCTTCTTCCGGCACAATCAACATCAGCTGTTGCGCTTCGAGTACCACGCCGCCCACGGTATTGATCGCGAGGTCTTTCACTTGCCCGGCAATGGGCGCATACAACATCTGCTTCGCATCAAAATCCTGCGCCTTGCGCCATTCTTCCGTGAGACTTTTGACCTTGCGGTCGCCGTCATCAATCTCTGCCAGTGTTTTACTTTGTGCCTGCGCAACCAGACCGGCAATCTGTTGCTGGCTTTCTGCAATGGCTGCAGCGAGTTGTGTGTCGTGGGCTTTGGCGGCAGCCAGATCTTGCCGCTGGCCAATACGCTGTTCTTCCAGCTGCAGATATTGGTCCTGCGCCACCATTTTTTTGTCAGCGAGCATTTTCAAATTATCCGCCCGCTGGTTGATCATCGGCAGCGTGGCTTCCAGCTTGTTGATCACTTCACCGTTCTGTTTCTTTTCTGCCACACGGTTGTCATGCTGGCTGTGCAATGCCGCCAATTGTGCGCTGTATTGTTGCCATTGTTTTTGCAATTGAGGGTCATCGTTTTCTTCGACGATACCCGTCTGCAATAACGCGAGAAACGCCTTGCTGCGCCTCAACGTCTGTTGCGCCTCCTGCAATTCATTGGCCATGCGATCACGGTCGGCACCCGTGCTGGTGCGATCCAGCGACACCAGCGGCTCCCCGGCTTTTACGCGCTGACCCTCGTGTACAAAAATCTCCTTGATCACGCCTTTTTCCAATGGCTGGATTTGCTTAACGCGCGCAGAAGGAATGATCTTGCCTTCCGCGACGGCAACAACATCGACCTTGCCGACACACGCCCACACCAGGGCGACACTGAAAAACGCCATCACACTCAAACCCAGCCAACGCGCCAGCGGGTGCGGTGGGCTTTGCTGGATTTCCAGCGCAGCTGGCAGGAACTGCAGACGTTCGTGGTTAAAATCCCTATACAGGAATGATAAAAATTTCATGTTTCCGTCTCCGGGCTTTTGACCCCCTCGCCCCTGCGAG
>DAOMGA010000284.1:0-2901 GCA_035430085.1 Pseudomonadales bacterium | reverse complement strand
AAGGCGAACGGTAATTTCTGCGCCTTGTGCTCGTGTCATGCCCTCTTGCGCAGCACCGCCAGCCACAGCACCTGCTACGGCACCGATGGCGGTCGCCAAGCCTCTGCCGCTGCCGCCACCCATGGTGTTACCTGCCATGCCGCCAATCACTGCGCCGCCGCCTTGACCAAGGAAGTTGCGATCACCTTCGATTTTTACCGGTCGGACATCAATAATTGTGCCGTAGCTAACGTCCATAGGTTTACGCGCATCATCACGTGAGTAGGTATCGCCGGATAAGTCGTCAGCGCAGCCGGCGAGATATAAACAAGTGAGCAGTGACAATACAACACGCTTCATGGGTGACATTCTCGACTGATGGAAGTTGAAGTAGAGAATACAACTTTTAGAGATTTTTTACAGGCTACGACTTGCAGCCTGTAGTGGTGTATTGGACATCAGGATTTGCTGGCGGATTTGTCAGGCAGGGTTCGAGCTATGATGCCGATGGCCAGCATTACAATAAACAGCGAAGCTGTTGCCGGCACCTGAAAGTTGAACTCGACTACGCTGTGAATCATGCTGGCGAGTATGCTCATGGTGACAGCAAAGCCGGCGCCCTGTAAAAATCGGGAGCGAGAATTCATCAGCGCTCTCATTCCTTGATACGCACAAAAACTCACAGCAATCGCTAACAAAATAATGCCTGTGATTCCAGATTCCACCAAGAACTGTAGTTCATCAAAATGCGCTTCATTAATAAAGAGCGGCGTTTTGGTTTTGCTGTACTGCGTGAAGCCAGTGCTGAAGTTTCCGGCTCCAATACCAGTTAGCCAGTGCTGTGTTGCCATCGTCATGAGATCCGGTAATGCGCTATCACGCAATTCATTGTCTTGAAAACTCTGGCTAGGGGCTCGAACTTCTGCTGCAACATTTACAGACGACGCACGCTGTGTTGTGTTATCCGGATTGGTATTGGTTTGTTGAATCCACTGGCTGGTATTTTGCATTTTCGTACTTTCCAACCGGTCTATTACTTTATCCAGCCCGAACCAGGTACCTACAATGAAAGTGTCTATTACCAGAAGGCTACCTATTAAAATGAAAGCATTTTTTCTGGATTCTTTGCGTCGCCACAACCATAAGAGACCGGTAAAAGTTAGGCCAAAAAACAGGCTGGTATTGCCCATTCGGGAATGGCTGAGCACTATTCCAATCACGATAACGGCCAACAACATCCGCAACCAACCCGACCCACTAAGTAGCCACCCGATAATCCGGCGCAGAATGTGTCGCCAATGGTAGTTGTTAATACTTCGCTGACTTCCTATCAATAGCCCGCAACCGCACGCCAGGCAAATGACAAGATAGTTGGCAAACTGGTTCCGGTTCATGAAGGTGCCTGTGGCAGAGCCGATATGCCGTACCTTGTCTAGCCACCAGACTTTTTCGGTGCCAGACAGCATCATCATGCTGCCATAGAGTGATTGGAATACGCCGCAAGCCACCAGAACATAAAGGAGTTTCTGTAAGCGCTCCCGCGTGTTCACAAGCAGCAAGGTGAGAAAAAATAACTGCACATAAGTAACGCTGAGCAGTAATTGGTGTTCACTGCGAAATGGATTGATCGAAATCCCCGACACAATCTGCACGAATAACCAGCAGCAATATATTGAGAATGCTGTTAGCGGTATTACAGCTTTATTTAATGCCTCTGGGAGTTTTTGTGGAGATTTCCAGCTTTTGATGAGTACGGTCAGCGAGATGCATAAAATGACCAGATTGAAAACACTGGTCGCCAGTACGGATTTGCTTGCAAAAGGCAATGGCAGCCATATCAGCAAACCGAGGTAGGCATTGAACAGGTAGTAAGACCAGTGTTTGTAGAGTGTCAATGTTTGGCCCTGATACATTTGTTTTTTATTCCGATAGGCAAAAAAAATCCCGGATTATCCGGGATTTTTTTATTTGTCCTGGACAGCATCTACTATGACGCGTCTGAACCGGGAATAGAATCTACTGATGAACCCTCTGGCCAAAAAACGGCGTACCATATTTGGATTGCCTCAGCTTCGCCGTTAACGGGGTCTGAAGCCATAGCTTCATTACCAATGGCTTCCACTATTTGCTCTTCTTGCCCTGGGGAAACTCTAGCAACGGCTTTAGCAATTTTGGCGCGTTGACCTGGAAAAGCTTTAGCAACCGCCAGTGCAATTGCGACTGCCTGGTCTGGATTCGCCGCTGCTGCATCAGCGGCAATCTGGGCGGCATTGGTAGAATCGGCTTGGGCAGCTGCAACAGCGTCTGCTACTACCTGTGAAACGGGTTCTTCTGCAAACGTGATGTTGGTCAGGCCAACCATCAGGAATACCGATAGTAGAATTGAAAGGTACTTGTTCATTCTCATTGTGTGTCCCTCGCGCCAACTTAATAGCCCTGCAGCTAATAAATAAAGCCGGGCAATTCTTCGCCCCAGTCTATCGTCTAACATGCCATGAGACAAGCGGCACTCAGCGGGCGCCAAACACGACCATTGTCTTGCCCTTCGCGGAGATGAGGTGTTGCTCTTCCAGTGTTTTCAGCACTCTGCCCACCATTTCACGCGAGCAGCCCACAATCCTGCCAATCTCCTGCCGGGTAATACGTATCTGCATGCCGTCCGGGTGCGTTATGGCATCAGGTTCTTTGCAGAGATCCAGCAGGGTGCGAGCTATGCGGCCGGTGACATCCATGAAGGCAAGATCGCCCACCTTGCGGGTGGTGGCTCGCAGTCGATAGGCGAGTTGCTTGCCCATCGCCAACAGGATTTCAGGGTGCTTGTCGCTGATTTCGTGGAATTTGGTATAGCTGATTTCGCCGACTTCGCAGGGACCCTTGGCGCGAACCCAGGCACTGCGTGGATTATCGTTGTCATCAAACAGC
>DAOMGA010000283.1:0-2903 GCA_035430085.1 Pseudomonadales bacterium | reverse complement strand
CCAAAATCTTTAGCTGGATTAGCCAGTAAAAATGACCCGCCAATCAACTTGCAGTTTTCATCCCACGGGTTGTAACAAAATCCATTGTCAGTTCGACTGCTTTCTGGAACGTAGAACTCCAAGTCAAAAAATATTATTCGGCACTTATTTATAATCAATTTACTATGTTTCATACGGCTGCATTTTACTCTTGGGTGCTACCTATGTTTATACGCCTGAAAATCTTGATAAGTACTGCGCGCCAACATACTTCAGCCATCAAGATGCTCGCCGCTGCTATTGATCTTGTCTTCCTTTGTTTCTTTATTGACAAACCACACAGCGAAGACAATCAGTATCAGCGCGCCAATAGTCATCTCCAGTTTAATGAAAATCAGCGGATCCCAGAAATCAAACCACAATTGAACAACGCCCAGCAACACGCCTAGTACAAACAACCCTGTTCCAATCGCAAGCCCGATATTCATGGCAACTCCTTACCTATTTTTTTAATTAACGTGGTTGAACAACAACAGCGGTGCCATAACAGATCACTTCCGTCACGCCGCGCATGACTTCTGTGGCGTCATAGCGCACAGAGATAATGGCGTTAGCGCCATTTTTTTCAGCTTGCACCAGCATCAGTTTGTAAGCGTCTTTTCTCGCCTGTTCACACATATTGGTATAGATAGTGATGTTGCCACCTATGATGGTTTGCAACCCGCCAAAAAATGAACCGATGATGGAGCGCGAGCGCACCACTATGCCGCGCACAACACCGACGTTACCCGTGATGTCATAACCCGGCAATTCAAAGGCGGTGGTGACCATTTTTGCTTCCATTTTATTCTCCGGTTATTTTCTAAGTCAGATAGTGGGTATATCGGAATCAGCATCCGGTTTCCGTTGCGCACGCGGGTGCGCAGCATCATAAACTTTGGCGAGATGCTGGAAATCCAGATGCGTATAAATCTGTGTGGTAGAAATACTCGCATGACCGAGTAACTCCTGCACCGCGCGTAAATCACCGCTGGATTCCAGCATGTGACTCGCAAAGGCGTGGCGCAACATATGCGGATGCACCGGTTCATCCATCCCTTGTTTCAAACTGTAATGTTTCAGCCGTAATTGAATCGCGCGCACGCCCAGACGTTTGCCGTTTTGGCTGATGAACAAGGCGTCTTGTAACGTGCCGGGAGGAATGGCTTCAATGCGCACCGCATTCCAGTCGCGCAATGCGCGAATCGCTACACTGCCCACAGGTACAACACGCACCTTCTTGCCTTTACCGGTCACACGTACCAAGCCTTCCGTGAGATCGATGGCGAGCAAATCCAGCTCAGCCAGTTCAGACAAACGCAAACCGGAGGAATAAAACAATTCCAGCATCGCGTGATCGCGTGTTGCGAGCCAACTGTCATCGTCGATGGAAAGAAAACGGTTCATCTGGTCGACATCGAGCGTCTTCGGTAATTTGCGCGGGCTTTTTGGTGCGCGAATGGCGATGACCGGATTGCTGCTTACCAGACGCTGACTGCCCAGCCAGGCAAAAAATTGTCGCCATGCTGACAATGCGCGTTGCAAGCTGCGACCGGAGAGACCTTTTCCATGTAATCCAGCCAGCAGTTGGCGGATATGAAACTCACGGACTTGCGCAACATCACCGTCGACTTGCTGCTGCAGGTGGTCGCACAACAGCGCTAGATCACGCCGGTAAGCGTCGATGGTATGCGCGGACAAACGCCGCTCACTCGTGAGATGTTGCAGGTACTGGTCAATAAGCGCCTGCATGGAAGCTATCAGCTTTCTGGCAGGGTACAGCGCGGTATCGCGCGGTTCAGGACATCGGCGATATACGTCAGAAACAGGGTGCCCATGCCGGAGCGGTAGTAATCCGGATCGAAGCTGCCGATCGCCAGCATGCCTAGTACAGTGTTGCCGTTGGCTATAGGCATGACAGCTGCCGAGCGCACAGGTTGTGAGGCATCGGCAAACAGGAAGGCAATTTCTTGCGGGCGCAGATGCCCACAGGTTGGCTGTCGCGTATTGAGCAGGGCGCCGATACTGGTTTGTGCGGCGAGCAGACTGGTACTATCGAAAAGCATCACGTTGCAGACATCCACCTGATAATCGTCGCGCAGGCTGGCTTCTACCGCATCGACAATACCCTCGACATTGCGTTGATCGAGAATAGCCAGCACCAGTTTTTGCGTCTTCTGAAACAGACGATCGTTATCGCGCGCAGTTTCCAGTAAACGGTTCAACCGGTTGCGGACATCGCGGTTGCGGGTGCGCAGCACGCTGACCTGGCGCTCGACCAGCGAGATGGCGTGTTCGCCGGTATGGTGGGGCAGCGCGAGATCCGGCAACAGGTGCTCGTAATTGATAAAGAAGTCAGGGTGCTGGCGCAGATACTCTGCTACATGATCCGGATCCAGCGCTTCAACGCTGTGTTGTTCATCGCGCACGCGCTCGTGATAGACATTATCGGTGTGAAAATCTTTGATGCTCATGGTTATCCGGCAGAGTCTGGAAAGGCTGATCCTATCTTACCCTGTTACAATTGCTGGCACAGCATCCGCCTTTCTGGTAATTTCTGCGCCCGCTGTTGTTTCATTCACAGCCAGATTC
The DNA here is from genome assembly GCA_035430085.1 of Pseudomonadales bacterium. Lineage (GTDB taxonomy): Bacteria > Pseudomonadota > Gammaproteobacteria > Pseudomonadales > UBA7239 > UBA7239. The sequence goes on along the minus strand of DAOMGA010000283.1, from coordinate 293 downwards.
CGGCAGTGTGCGCGGCCAGCTTGCGTAATTGCAGTCATTGTCGGCGGGGTTCAAAGGACAGTATGCTCAAAAAGATCAAAGATATCTTTAAACGTAAAGACACAGTTGAGCGTCACAACAAAGAGGCCGACACGATGCCTGCAAAATCCAAGGCTGCAAAATCACAAAAACCTGCTGCGAAACCCGTAGCGGCGAAAGCGAAAGCAGCGGCAAAACCCGCGCCCGCCAAAAAAACGCCCGCGACACCTGCGGCGAAGCCCGTAGCAGAGAAAGCGAAAGCCGAAGCAGCACCG
>DAOMGA010000282.1:0-2916 GCA_035430085.1 Pseudomonadales bacterium | reverse complement strand
CCATCAAAATAAGAGTTTTCACAAGCTTCTATAACAGCATGTTGTGAGCTAACCGCTACATCGTCCAGAAATATATCTGATTTAGGATGCCGCCCGATTGCGTGAACTTGCTTGTCTAGCGTAAATTTATTTCCAACTACACCATCAATTAACTGCGCTAGTAACGCCATATTCACCCTCCATTATTATATATACGACCATTTACACTCCAGACTGATTGAGCGTACAAACAATCACGGAAACATTATCACTTGCGCCACGCGCTAACGCTTCTTCAACCAGTCGCTCACAAACTCTTTGATCACTATCACAAGATGCCATGATATTTTCCAGCTCAACCGTCGCCAGCATGTTTGTCAGACCGTCCGAGCACAGCAGCAACCTTTCAGCTCCACTCAACTCCACTCTCTGCACATCCATATCCGGTTCAGCATGAGAACCCAACGAGCGCGTCAAATAATTCTTGATAGGACTGCGCTCTGCCTCATCAGGCGTCATGGAGCCACTATCCACTAATTGCTGGACAACAGAATGATCCGTTGTTAGTTGAATCAACTTGCCTTCTTTCAATAAATAACAGCGTGAATCTCCGATATGCGCAATATGAGCAACATGTCCCTCTATCAACAATGACACCAGTGTCGTGCCCATTTGCTTCAAAGTCGGATCAGCCTCTGCTTGCGAGCGGATAATATGATTCGCCAATTTAGCAGTGGCATACAACCAACTGCCTGTTAACGACACATTTTCCATCCTGTACTTCCATGCACGTTCAAATTCAGAAACCGCCAATTGACTGGCTATCGCTCCTCCTGCATGCCCGCCCATGCCATCTGCCACAACAGCTAAAAGTGTATGGCCATCAATATCTGATTCCAGAAAAATACTATCTTCATTACAGCGTCTGACACATCCAATATGCGTCAAACCGGCGACTGTCGATCCTCGCTGCAAATCAGTCATTTTGAAAATTTCCTTTCATATTCACGCTGGAATATTTCTGCCATCTCACCTGCTTCCGAATATCTATTGTCAGGATTTTTCTGTAACGCTTTGTTGATAATACGCTTTGCGCTATCTGGCAAATCGGTACAAATTTCATCAATGGGCTTAAACTTACCTTGAACAATTTGATATGAAAGATTGGCAAGGTTGTCTCCTTTAAAAGGTAACTCACCCGATAATAATTGGTAAAAAGTGGCGCCAAGACTAAAGATATCTGTTCGCCCATCCACCACTTCACCTTTCAGTTGTTCCGGTGACATGTAAAGTGGACTGCCCAGAATATCTCCCGTTTTAGTGCGTGTGGCAGATGCATCCATGATACGAGCTATGCCAAAGTCAGCCACTTTGACTACATCGGTATTTTCATCGAACAGAATATTGCTGGGTTTAATATCGCGATGAACTATTCCTTGCTTATTAGCATAGTCAATAGCATCAGCAACCTGCCCCATCAGCCAATAGACCGTACCCACATCCAGCAGATGCCCTTTGCGGGTGTATGCCGCCAATGAATTTCCGCTGACATAATCCATAGCGATATATGCCAGATCAGCCTCCTCGCCAGCATCATAAATAGTTACTATGTTCGGGTGCCGCAATCGACCAGCGGCTTCTGCCTCACGAAAAAACCTTTCTTTTACAGCAGGTAACTCTTCAGCGCTGAATTGGTTGTAGTGCAATGTCTTGATTGCCACTTGCCTGGATATCTTGGGATCAAAACCCAGATAAACAACACCCATTGCTCCGCGCCCCAATTCTCTCTGTACCTGATAACGACCGAGATACTGTCGCAACCGCTTTCCTGCAGCAGGAGCGGGTACTGGCACATTTAATTTTCTGGTTGCTTCAATACCCGCTGCTCCACCAGAAAGCGCGTTGAGGCCATCTGTGTCACCACCAAATGTTGGCTGAACTTTTACAAAAGACGATTTTTTATTTAGACCAAAAAATTTGCCAGCGCCTTTATCCAAAGGCACAGCAACAGGATCGACTACAGTATCCGCAATAGAGGAATCCATCACTGGATAAAACGAACGCCGAAGACACCAAAGCAGAATTACAATATGACCAATAACAAGAAAAACCAGCCAACTTCCAACAGGCAGCCATTCACGATGCAACAAAAGCATGAGCTGCTGGGTAAGAACAAGAGACGCCACCATCAAAGCTGAAACAACAAAACCGACTTTCCATCTTAGATACGGCAGCATCAAAAAATATACTGCAAACACGATAAACACAGCCAAGTGCAACCAGGGCAGCCATGCAGGGATAATCGCATAATGCTGGGTTTGAAGACTGATAACGCTATATAGCAAATCGTCTGCCGCCAGATCACCGGCTTCACCCACTACAATAGTTTTCTCATTGAGCATCCCGATGGCTTTTTGCCCGGATAATTGTGATAACTCATAGCGTGACACCACAGGATGACGCGCACTCTCAATTGAGAAAAAAGGCACAATCATTCCACTTTGCGAAGCAGGCAAAATTTGCTCGGCAAATTTAATTCCAGCATCGGGAGCCCATTCAAAACTTCGTAATCCCTGCTGCAAGAAAAACAGCCCCAAGCTTGCTTCAGGTCTTACACCCTGTTCTGATTGCCAGATCAATGGTCGCTCAATCGAACTAACACCCAACAATGGCACTTGATTGGGAAAATTTTTATTAGAAAATTTATATAATGTATCCGGCTTCTTACCCAATAACCGGTTAGAAAATGCAAGCCATGAAAAAGAATCAGGAATAACAGCAGAATCAACATTCACACGAATAAAACGATCTGATGCCAGCATCGACTCAAATGCGTTCATGGATGATGTAATTGATGACAAAACCACCGCATCAGCCGGTGATAAATTTGTAGCTAGTAAATGATTATTACGACGAACCAAATCAAGAGACGGATAC
>DAOMGA010000281.1:0-2933 GCA_035430085.1 Pseudomonadales bacterium | reverse complement strand
CGCGAATGGCTGGATACACACGGCTTCCCGCAAGACGAACAGCAGTGCCTGCTGCGCCGCGTGATTTTGCGTGAAGGCAGATCGCGTGCGTGGGTGAACGGTCAACCCGCCACGCTGGCACAATTGCGTGATCTCGGTGAAATGCTGATCGACATACACAGCCAGCATGAACACCAGTCATTGCTCAAAAAAGAAACCCACCGCCGTCTGCTCGATGCCTTCGGGCAACACAGTGAAGAATTGAAAAATCTGCAAACGGCATACCGACACTGGCGCGATGTGCAACAACAGATTCAGCAGCTACAAGGTACACAGGAAGATTTCAGCGCACGCATACAACTGCTGCAATATCAGGTCGATGAACTGGACAAGATTGCACCGCAACCGGATGAGCTTGTGGCACTGGAGGCTGAACAAAAGCAACTGGCCAATGCCGGTGAACTGATCGACAACTGCGATAATCTTTTGCAGATTTTTTGTGAAAATGAACGCTTTAATCTGCAACAGGCGCTCGCTGCTGCGCAACTGTTGCTCAGCCGTTCAATGCTGTCAGAAGCTGTGCCGCAACTGACCGAGATGTTAAACGGCGCATTGATCCAGATTGAAGAAGCATCGAGTGATCTGCAGCGCTACCGCGATCACGTCAATATTGATCCGCAACGACTGGCTGAAGTCGAGCAACGCCTCAATACTTTATACGACCTGGCACGCAAACACCGCGTACAAGCGCGTGAATTGCCCGCACTGCATGAAACATTGCATGCGGAACTGGCTACGCTACTCGATAGCGACGGCGCTATCCTTCGTTTGCAACAACAGCAAGCCGCGCATGAACAGCAATACCAAAAAATTGCCGCCGCGCTCACAGCAAAAAGGCAAAAAGCCGCCCGCAGTTTAGGAAAACAGGTCAACGCACAATTGGCGTTGTTAAAAATGGCGCACTGCCATTTCGAAATTGCCCTGCAAGCACACGACAATCAGGAGCCACATTCTGTTGGCGCCGAACAAATCGAATTCCTGATCAGCACACAACCGGATACCCCCGCCCGTTCACTCGCCCGCGTTGCATCCGGCGGAGAGCTGTCGCGCATCTCACTGGCAATACAAGTGGTCGCCGCCAGCACATCACACATTCCCACCCTGGTATTTGATGAAGTGGATGTCGGCATTGGAGGTGCTACTGCTGTAGTGGTCGGTCAGTTATTGCGGCAGTTGGGAGAACGCGGCCAAGTACTATGTGTGACGCATCAGGCGCAAGTGGCGTCACAGGCGCACCAACATCTTCAGGTGAGCAAGCAGTTGAAGGGCAAACGCATGGAAACCGCATTGATGCAGCTGGAAAACGATCAGCGTGTCGATGAAATCGCCCGTATGATCGGTGGTGAAAAAATCACCAGGCAATCACGTGCGCACGCACAAGAAATGTTGACCGTCTAGAAATTTTCTATGGCACCAATGGCGCGCATAAACGCCAGCGCCAGTGCCATATGACCGGTCTGGTTGGGATGCACACGATCCCACGCTAACGACATCGGGTGCATCTGCTCCAGCAGGGCGTCCATCGCCAACTGCGTGTCGACCAGTATGGCGTTGTGTTGTGCCGCCAACTCACGCACCACATTGCCGTAGGCATCCATTGCTTCACGCATCGGATCATCGCGATTCGGTTCCAGAAAATACGGCGTCATCAACACCAGACCCTGCAAATGCGGCAAGGTTTGTTTGATCAGGCTTTCCAGTTCACGACGGTATTCATCAATCAATACGTGCTGTTCTGTGCGCAATGGCGTATCAAACTGACGCCAGACATCATTGATGCCGATAAAAATAACAAGCCAATCCGGTTGCTGATCCAGCACATCTTTTCGCCAACGCACTTTCAAGTCGCGCACGGTATTGCCATTCATGCCCGCGTTAAAAATGCGAATGCCGTGTGCAGGATACAAAGCTCCTGATAACGCGTTGATCTGGGCAACATAACCATTGCCCACTTCATTGCCTTCCGCAACAGGGCGCGCACGATTGCAATCGGTAATGGAATCACCAATGAATAATAACTTGCTGCCCGGCTCAATCAACATACGCACCTCTAGTGCAAAGACGGCGATGGCTCACCCAATATGTTCAACATATCGTTTGCCTTGTAACGGTATTGTGCGCCACAAAACTGGCAATCAATCGCAACGTCTGGCTGTTCGGAAAACAATTTGTGCAATTCATCACGCCCCAATACCGATAAAGCATGGCGTGATCGCTCCTCGCTGCACGTACACTGGAATCGAACGGGCTCTGCATCAAATACTCGTACTATTTCCTGATGAAATAATCGATGCAGCAGCACTTCACACGGCAATGACAATAATTCTTCATCTTTTACAGTACTGGCCAGCACATGGAGATGCTGCCAACCAGCATCGCCGTTATGCACGGCTGGCATAGCCTGTAACATCAAACCTGCTGCGCGCTCACCGTCCGATACCAGCCACAGCGCTGTCGGCAACTGTTCCGACAAAGCAAAATAATCCGCCAGGCAATCCTGTAAACGCGCACCTTGCAACGGCACAATACCCTGATAGCTTTCACCCTGATCCGGCAACAAAGTGACAGCAAGGTAGCCGTTACCAATCAACTGCTGCAACGAAGGCATGGCATTGACTGTCAAACTTTCATCAAGATCAACAACCCCTCTCACGCCGGCATCATGCGTACTCTCTGCCACCAACAGTTTCAAAGCACCATCACCGCGCGCCTGAATAGCCACGCGACCTTGCATTTTGACTGAACTGCCCAGCAATACCGCAGCCGCAACACTTTCACCTAACAATATTTTTGCAGGTTGCGTCATCGCTTTAAGCGCCATCAAGGCACTGTAACTTTCCTGCAAATTTACCCATACGCCGCGCACGGCGCATTCCTCAAACAGAAAACGCACT
>DAOMGA010000280.1:0-2939 GCA_035430085.1 Pseudomonadales bacterium | reverse complement strand
CAAAACCCATCCTGTGATTCGCCAATACCTGGAAGGCGGCAAACGCACTTGCTATGGCGCGCGCGCTATCACCAAAGGCGGTTTGCAATCACAACCGAAGATGCAATTTCCCGGCGGTTTCCTGATCGGTGATGATGCCGGCACGCTGAACTTTGCCAAAATCAAGGGCAGCCACACCGCCATGAAATCCGGCATGATCGCTGCAGAAACTATCGCCAGCGCAATTGCTACAGGTAAAACAGGCGAGGAACTGACAGAATTTGTTGCTAACTACGAAACATCATGGGCTTACAAAGAATTGTGGATGCAACGCAATTTTGGTCCTGCACAGCACAAATTTGGCAACATCATCGGATCGGCTTACGCATTTTTTGATATCAATATTTTCAACGGCGCATTGCCATGGACGCTGCGTGATCCTAAACCTGATTACGCGCAGATGGTGCCAGCCAGCGAAGCGAAAAAAATTGACTATCCAAAGCCGGATAACAAACTCAGTTTTGATCGTTTGTCTTCCGTATTTTTATCCAACACCAACCATGAAGAAAATCAGCCTTGCCATTTGCGCCTGACTGATCCTAACCTGCCGATTGCACGCAACCTGCCACTGTATGACGAACCGGCGCAACGCTACTGTCCGGCTGGTGTTTACGAAGTGGTCAGCATTGGAGGCAAGGATGAATTCAAGATCAACGGGCAAAATTGCGTGCACTGCAAAACCTGTGACATCAAGGATCCTGCCCAGAATATTACCTGGGTAGTACCGGAAGGTTCAGGTGGACCCAACTATCCGAACATGTAAGCTTTATACCAACAGGCCGCACTCGCGGCCTGTTTGATTTTGATGCCCCCTAAATTAATACACTACGAATTAATGCACTGGAATTTATGTCGCTAACCAACGAACACCCTTTTGCACAATATATTCGGGCGTTAGGGAAAGGCAAAAAGGGCTCGCGCTCACTCACTCGAGAAGAAGCACGCACCGCCTTTGGCATGGTGCTGAATGGCGAAGCCGAAGCTGTACAAGTCGGCGCGTTCCTGATGCTGTTGCGTGTGAAGGAAGAAAGCGCAGAAGAGTTGGCGGGATTTGTAGAGGCCGTGCGTGAATATGTCACTGCCCCCACAAACATCACAGTTGATCTCGACTGGTCTTCTTATGCCGGCAAACGCAAGCACCTTCCATGGTTTATCCTTAGCACCCTGCTGCTGGCTGAAAATGGCATTCGCGTATTCATGCACGGCTCTGACGGTCATACAGCCGGTCGTATCTATACAGAAAGCTGCTTCCGTTTTCTCGGGCTGCCTATTGCCAACAACTGGCAACAAGTCAGCGATGCGCTGGATAAAAACCGACTGTGCTTTTTTCATCTGAAGCACTGGTGCCCTCGCCTGCAAGAGTTGATTGATCTGCGCAATACATTCGGTTTACGTTCGCCCGTGCATACTCTCACGCGTCTGGTTAATCCGCTGGCGGCATCCAGTTCACTGCAAAGTATTTTTCACCCCGCCTATGCAGAAAACCATCAACAAGCCGCTTTCCTGCTCGGTCAGAAAAATGCGCTAGTGATCAAGGGTGATGGCGGTGAATTTGAACGTCGCCCGGATGCCGACTGCAAGCTGTACCTGATTCACAACAATGAAAAACAGCGCGAAGACTGGACGAGATCCTTTGGAGCACCGCAATCCGCTGAAGAAGATATTTCCCCAGAATTACTGCGCGCCGTCTGGCGCAACGAATGTCAGCAGGACTACGCCACAGAAGCTGTGATCGGTACAGCCGCATTGGCATTACGTGCGATGCAACGGGCGCTGGATCAAGACAGCGCTTATGCTATGGCATCAGAATGGTGGAAGGCACGCAACCTGCAACGTTTACCGTGATACTCGAGAACAACATGAAGAAAAAAATGTCTGCGTCACTGGATAAATCCGGAATCAATACTCATACAGCGCCTTGTATTACTTTTCTTGGTGCTGCACGTGAAGTCACCGGTTCATGCCATTTACTGGAAGCCAATGGTCTGCGCATTCTGCTGGATTGCGGCATGCAACAAGGCGGCGACAACCAGAAGCACGAGCCCGGACACGATTTTTCATTTTCACTCGATCCATCAACCATCGATGTAGTAATTCTCTCGCATGCGCATCTGGACCATTCCGGCATGCTACCGCGTCTGGTTCATGAAGGATTTAGTGGTCCTATTTACTGCACACCTGGCACAAGAAATTTATTAAGCATCCTGTTGATGGATTCCTTTCACCTTTACAGCAAAGATCTCGAATACGAAAACCTGCGCCGCGCACGCGCTGGCCGCAAGCCATTGCTTCCGCTGTATGAAGAGAAAGATGTCAAGCGCGTCATCGAATTGTGCGATTGCTGTGATTACTGCCAACATCACAATATTGGTGACGGGATGACCCTGTCGTTACACGATGCAGGACATATTCTCGGCTCTTCTATCGTCGAGATAAAAATTGATAATGGAAGAAAGAAACATATTCTGGTTTTCTCAGGCGATCTTGGCAATAACAATACTTCCCTGATGAATGACCCCACTGTTGTCGAACAAGCCGATCTTGTATTGATGGAAAGCACATATGGTGATCGCAATCACCGCAGCTTTGGTGAAACCATGGAGGAGTTTGAAGGCATTCTGCAACAAGCCCAGAAAGATCATGGCAATATCCTGATTCCGGCATTTGCCGTAGGTCGCACGCAAGAACTGATATTTCAACTGGGAAAATTGTACCATCAGGGAAAATTACAAAACTGGGCAGTTTTTCTTGATAGCCCTATGGGCAATGCAGTGACAGATGTTTATTCGCACAGCCTTAGCCGACTCGATCCTGAAGATATTGCTCTGCTAAAAAAACACAAAAGTCGGAGCCTGAAAGATTTTCTGCCCTGCCTGTCTGTTAGGGAGTCTGTAGAAGAT
>DAOMGA010000279.1:0-2950 GCA_035430085.1 Pseudomonadales bacterium | reverse complement strand
GAGTGAAAACACCGAATTCGCAGCCAGTTGCGCGGCGCATGGCATTGCTTTTGTCGGCCCACGCGCCGAACACATTATCGCTTTTGGTTTGAAACATACTGCGCGTGAACTCGCCGAAAAAAACGGCATTCCGCTGTCTCCCGGTACCGGACTGCTGGACGATGTTGCACAGGCCATCACAGCAGCCGATAGCATCGGCTATCCGGTGATGCTGAAAAGCACGGCAGGTGGTGGCGGTATCGGCATGCAGATTTGTCGCGATGCCGCTGATCTCGCCAATGCTTTTGATTCCGTGCAGCGTTTATCGCGCAATAATTTTGGCAATGCCGGTTTGTTTATCGAGAAATACATCGAACACGCGCGGCATATCGAAGTCCAGGTATTTGGCGATGGCATAGGCGGCGTGATGGCATTGGGCGAACGCGATTGTTCATTACAGCGCCGCAACCAGAAAGTCATTGAAGAAACTCCCGCGCCGGATATTTCAGACACGGTACGCGCCGCCTTGCACGCTACTGCGGTGAGATTGTGTGCCGCAGTGAATTACGCCAACGCCGGCACAGTGGAATTTATTTATGATGCCAGAACAGAAGAATTTTATTTTCTGGAAGTGAACACACGCCTGCAAGTTGAACACGGCGTGACTGAAGCCGTCACCGGCATTGATCTGGTCGAGCTGATGTTGCTCGAAGCAGCAGGTGAATTACCGCGACTGGATTCATTCACTGTCAACATCAAAGGGCATGCCGTACAGGCGCGCTTGTATGCAGAAGACCCGTGGCGCGATTTCCAGCCGCAATCCGGTTTACTCACTTGCGTAACGTTTCCCACTGGATTGCGAATAGACCACTGGATAGAAGCCGGCGTCACCGTACCGTCTTTTTATGACCCGATGTTAGCCAAAGTGATTGCACATGCCGATACACGCGCAGCGGCTTTTGAAAAATTACACGCGGCTTTGTGTGACACACAAGTCGCCGGCATTGAGACTAATCGCGATTATCTTTGCGCGCTGTTGCTGGACGAAACGGTGGCCACTGCACAGATGACCACGCGCTACCTGAATGATTTTCGCTGGCAATCGTTTGCTGTCGACATTCTTGATGGCGGCACCCACACCACCGTGCAGGACGTTCCCGGCAGATTGGGTTACTGGGATATCGGCGTGCCACCTTCCGGTCCATTTGATGATTTCAGCTTCCAGCTGGGCAACCGTTTACTCGACAACCCCACTGATGCCGCCGGACTGGAAATCACCCTGAACGGCCCTACCTTGCGCTTTCGTTGCGCGACACAAATTGCGTTGGCTGGCGCTGCATTTCCTGCAACATTGAATAACGAACCTGTCGCGTTCTGGCAAACCATTACTGTCAACGCCGGTGACACATTGGCAATGGGTCGTGCGCAAGATACCGGCGCACGCTGCTATCTGTGTGTGCGCGGTGGCTTGCAGGTAGAAAATTATCTCGGCAGTAAAAGCACATTCACACTCGGACAATTTGGCGGGCATGGCGGACGCACCTTGCGCATCGGCGATGTCTTGCATCTCGCCAAAAATTCATCATGCACACCAGAAAAGCGATTGCCTGCAGCAGCACAGCCGGCAATCACGCACGCATGGCAATTGCATGTGATGGTCGGGCCACACGGCGCACCGGATTTTTTTACCGACAAAGATATCGACACATTTTTTTCAACTGCATGGGAAGTGCATTACAACTCCAGCCGCACCGGTGTGCGCCTCATCGGCCCGAAACCGGAATGGGCACGCAAGGACGGTGGCGAAGCCGGATTACATCCTTCCAACATTCACGATAACGCTTATGCCATTGGCGCGGTGGATTTCACCGGCGATATGCCGGTCATTCTCGGACCGGATGGCCCCAGCCTCGGCGGCTTTGTCTGCCCTGTCACTGTCATTGCTGCAGAACGCTGGAAGCTCGGCCAGTTGCGCCCCGGCGATACCATTGTGTTTGTGCCGGTTAACGAAGCTACAGCTGCCACATTGACCGCTGACCGCCATCATGTATTGCAATACCTGCAAGCGCCTGTTGAAAAAATCATTACGAGCGAACGCACATCAGCTATCGTCAAAAAACTGATTCATACCGACAGTAAAAAAGACGTGGTATACCGCGCGGCAGGCGATCAATACCTGTTGGTGGAATACGGCCCTTTGATGCTGGATATCAATCTGCGCTTCCGTGTACATGCGCTGTGGCAATGGCTGACAGAAAAACTACAGGCAAAAAAAATCAGCGGCATTATTGATATCACGCCCGGCATTCGCTCACTGCAAGTGCATTACGATAACGCCATCCTGTCGCGCAGCGCATTGCTGGAGCTGTTGATCGAAGGTGAATCAGCACTCAGCAACATCGAGGATATGGTCGTGCCATCACGCGAAGTGTGGCTGCCATTATCATGGGATGATCCGGCGACAAAACTCGCCATTGAAAAATACATGCAGTCTGTGCGCAAAGATGCACCCTGGTGCCCGTCCAATATCGAATTTATTCGTCGTATTAATGGTCTGGAAGACGAAGACACCGTAAAAAGAATTGTGTTTGATGCACAGTATCTGGTGATGGGATTAGGTGACGTTTATCTCGGCGCACCCGTGGCAACACCACTGGATCCACGCCATCGGCTGGTCACCACCAAATACAATCCTGCGCGCACCTGGACACCGGAAAATGCGGTGGGCATCGGCGGCTCCTATATGTGTGTCTATGGCATGGAAGGTCCCGGCGGCTACCAGTTTGTAGGGCGCACCTTGCAAATGTGGAATCGCTGGCGCAGCACCAGTGCTTTCGACAAACCCTGGTTACTGCGCTTCTTTGATCGCATCCGTTTCTTTCCTGTGAGCGCAGAGGAATTACTGGAAATACGCGAGGCATTCCCGCGCGGTGAGTACACCATTCGCATCGAGGAAGGCGCTTTCAATCTG
>DAOMGA010000278.1:0-2962 GCA_035430085.1 Pseudomonadales bacterium | reverse complement strand
ATCCGTTGAAACGTTTCTCGACGAGTTGGGCGTTTCACGCGCTACGTTCAAACGTGATCTTGAATATCTACGTGACAGACTGCATGCGCCAATCGAATGGAACAAAGCTCTCGGTGGTTACTGTTTCACCGAAGGGCAGTCTGCCAACATTAGCCATGAATTGCCGGGACTGTGGTTTAACGCCAGTGAAATCTATGCGCTGTTATCCATGCAGCATCTGCTCAGCAATATCGAGCCGGGATTGCTTGCACCGCAAATCGAACCGTTAAAAACGCGCTTGATGACAATACTGGCGCAAGACCATTTCACGGCAGATGACATCACCGCCAGAATCAAACTGGTGCACACATTAAAAAGACCAGTGAATACGCGTTTTTTTGAGCAGATAGCCAGTGCAACGTTGAAGCGGCAGCGCTTGCTGATTACACATTTCCATCGTGAAAAAAATGAAACCTTGCAGAGGGAAGTGTCGCCACAACAATTAACCTATTACAGAAACAACTGGTATCTGGATGCGTGGTGCCATCTGCGCAAAGCCATTCGTTCGTTTGCAGTGGATGCTATTACTGCTGTTGAACTGCAAGCTGCACCAGCACGGGAAGTGGCAAAAGCCGCACTGAAGTCACATTTTGAACAGGGTTACGGCATTTTCAGTAGCGGCAAAATCCAGACAGCCAAACTGCAATTTACAGCCGAGCGGGCGCGCTGGGTTGCCAACGAGAGCTGGCATCCGGATCAAAAAAGTCATTTTGAAAATGATGGCAGCTATGTGCTGGAAGTGCCGTATAGCGACGAGCGCGAGTTGCTGATGGAAATTCTCAAGCATGGCGATCAGGTGAAAGTTATCGCACCAGCAGCGCTGAAGAAGCAGGTTATAGAGACACTAAAAAAGGCGATACAGGCTTACTGATTTTTACTAAATGTATTGAAGATGAATCGGCTGGCTGAAAACTTGATCTGTGCGGTAGCACGCCCGGAAAGCATCATGCTTTAGTGATAAGATTCGACTGAATAAACGTTCTGGAGATCCTGGTGTCTACTTATTTGTCAGATGAGCTACTCCGAAAAATGCACGCTTATTGGCAGGCGGCCAATTACCTGTCTGTCGGACAAATTTATTTGCAAGACAATCCGTTACTGGAAACACCGCTGTTGCTTGAACACATCAAACCGCGCTTGTTGGGTCATTGGGGGACAACGCCGGGATTGAATTTCCTTTATGTCCATCTGAATAGACTGATCAAGGAAAACGATCTGAATATGATGTTTGTGATCGGTCCCGGTCATGGTGGCCCCGGCATAGTCGCGCAAACGTATCTGGAGGGTTCGTACACAGAACGCTACCCGGCTATTGAACGTAGCCGCAATGGATTGTTGCGCTTGTTTCGTCAGTTCTCCTGGCCTTACGGTATTTCCAGCCACGTCTCTGCAGAAATTCCCGGTTCGATTCACGAAGGTGGCGAACTCGGTTATTCATTGGCGCATGCGTTTGGTGCGGTGTTTGATAATCCTGATCTGATTGTCAGTTGCATCGTCGGTGACGGCGAAGCGGAAACCGGTGCATTGGCAACGAGCTGGCATTCCAATAAATTCCTGAATCCTGCGCGTGATGGTGCAGTGCTGCCTATTTTGCATCTCAACGGTTTCAAGATTGCCAACCCGACCATACTGGCGCGTATCAGTCATGAAGAATTGACGGATCTGATGCGCGGCTATGGTTACGAACCGCATTTTGTGGAGGGTGATGATCCCATGCTGGTGCATCAAGCACTGGCAGCTACGCTGGACACTGTGCGCGCGAAGATTCGCGAGATTCAACACACAGCGCGAACATCAAAAAGCAGCGAGCGTCCACGCTGGCCGATGATTGTTTTTCGCACACCCAAAGGCTGGACAGGTCCGAAATTTGTGGATGGTCTGCCTGTAGAAGGAACGTGGCGTTCGCATCAGGTGCCGATTGCCGATTGCAGCCAGCCAGAACATCTGCAGCAACTGGAAGACTGGTTAAAAAGTTATCAGCCGCAAGAACTGTTCGATGAGAAAGGCAAGTTTCGCGAAGAGTTTGCTGAATTGGCGCCAACAGGCCATAGGCGCATGGGTTCCAACCCGCATGCCAATGGCGGCGAATTGTTGCAGCCTTTATCAATACCGCGCTTTTACGATTACGCAGTGCCCGTAACAGCGCCAGGGAATGCGAAAGCAGAAGCCACGCGCGTGCTGGGAAAATTTTTGCGCGACGTGATGAAACTGAATCTGGATAAAAACAATTTCCGTTTGTTTGGCCCTGATGAAACTGCATCGAATCGACTGGATGCTGTTTATGAAGTGTCTGATAAAACCTGGATGGCTGATGTAGAGGATGTTGACGACAATCTCAGTATCAATGGTCGTGTAATGGAAGTGCTGAGTGAACATTTGTGTGAAGGCTGGCTGGAAGGTTATCTACTGACAGGCCGACACGGCTTTTTTTCCTGCTATGAAGCCTTTATTCACATCATCGATTCCATGTTCAATCAACATGCCAAATGGTTGAAAGTCAGCGGCAGAATTCCGTGGCGCAAACCGATTGCCTCGTTGAATTATCTGCTCACCTCGCATGTCTGGCGGCAGGATCACAACGGGCTTTCACATCAGGATCCGGGTTTTATTGATCATGTCGCCAATAAAAAATCCGATATTGTCTGTATCTATCTTCCTCCTGATGCCAACTGTCTGTTGTGGGTCAGTGATCGTTGTTTACGCAGCCGCAACCAGGTCAACGTTATCGTCGCCGGGAAACAAGCGGAATGGCAATGGCTGGATATGGATGCGGCCGTTCGTCACTGCAGTGCTGGCGCGAGTATCTGGCAGTGGGCCAGTAATGACAAAAATGGAAATGATGAAGGCGAGCCGGATGTGGTCATGGCTTGTGCCGGCGATGTACCAACGCTGGAAGTGCTCGCTGCGGTCACGTTGTTGCATG
>DAOMGA010000277.1:0-2962 GCA_035430085.1 Pseudomonadales bacterium | reverse complement strand
TTTTGTTTCGCACGCCAGCAAATATGTATAGGTGCCTGTTTCTGCATGGAATAACTGACGAAAAATCATACGGTCTACCTCATGAGAAAAATATTTATCAAAACTATTTATCGAAGCCACACCAACACAGCCATGACGACAATCACAATGGCAAACAGCTGCTGCAAACGCGCACCCGCTAGCCAGCGCGCCAACACACTACCAAGAATCATCCCGGCAATACCGCCAGCGGCAAGTTGTGTCAGCTGCAACCAATCCACCGCATGCGTACTGATGTGCGCAACAAAACCACTGCTAGCAATTGCTGCGATGATGACCAGCGACGTTGCTACCGCATGGCGCATGGACACACCGTTGAGCTGATTCAGAAACGGCACAATCAGGAAGCCCCCTCCCACACCAAACAAACCTGACAACAAACCGGTCAACACGCCGCCGATGGAAAGGCCCGCCATACAGCGCACGCGCCAGTCAAAACGCCCTGTGTCACTCAAGCGACACAGCAGCGGCTCCTGTGCACTGTCACCGCCATCCGCACGCACCACTTTCGCTAATTCAGGATGCTGGATACTTTGCAAAAACATGCGCACTGCAATCACGATCGAAAGCACACTGAAACTCGCCAACAACCATTCCGGCGGCAAATGGCTCGCCAACAAACGTCCTGGCGGTGCAAAAATTGCCCCACTGATGCCAAACAGTGCCGCGGGAATCCAGAGTATTTCTCGCTGACGTATACGCTGGATCGCACCGTAGCCGCTGCTCGCCGCCACGACACCCAACGCCAGACCGGTGGCAGAGGCTGGATCCAGCTTGAGAAATATCAGTAACAAGGGCACAGCCAGCACCGAGCCGCCGGCGCCGGTCAAACCCAGCACAGCACCAATCAGAATGCCTATCGCTAACAGCAATAACGACATCTCATCACCTCACGCTTTACGGTTCCAGGGCATTTTCATCAGCAACAAACCCATGCCACACCAGTCCGTCACACCGGCAAAGATCAGCCCTATACCAACAAAGGCGCTGATGCCGACCCACGCAGGATGCACGAGTAATCCGCCGAGTACGCCTGACAACACAAGACCACCGGCAGCGATGCGTACTTGTCGTTCAATCGACATCGGGGCATCCGCAGGCGCGAGTGCGGCGTGTCCACCCTCTACCACCACAATCGGGTTAGGCAGCAAATTCGCCAGTTTTTCCGCTGCCATTCCGGCTCGCATACCACGCGCACAGAGCAGTACGACTGTCTGACCCGGCAGTAACCCACGCTCTTTTACAAAGTCGGCAACAGTTTCTGCGCTGATACTATTTAACGGCCAGTTGCAGCTGTTAGCCTCGGCTTTACTGGCGTATTCCTCGCGATCCCGCACATCAATGACGCAATAATCGGGAGAATGCTGGCAATTGCGGAATTGCTCGGCAGTAATCTTGTTAATGGCAACCATATCGTTTCTCCATCATGGGATTTCTCTAATGCTTCGCCTATCAAGGGCAAAATAACTGCTTGAGCAAGGCCATCACGGTGGCAACTCGTTCATCAGCCAGTTGGTAATAAATGGTTTGTGATTCACGGCGAGTCTGCACAAAACCCGATTCCCGCAGCCAGGCCAGATGCTGGGACACGGCAGACGGCGAGAGGTCAATCCTGCTATTTAGCTGACCCACATTCTGTTCGCCTTCCAACAGTACACAGAGAATCAACAACCGGTTCTCATTCGCCAACGTCTTCAGGAAGTCCGACACTTCGCCAGCCCGGGCGCGCATCTGGTCAATGGGTGTTGTAGTCATGTTCTGCAGCCTCGATTCACTGCAACCATATTATTCTTGTTTTACTAAATTAGCAATATATAAATTAATAGGAGATAAAAAACCCAGCAATCGCTGGGCTTCTAGGACTTTCTGGGATTTGCTAAAACCTGTATATGGTACCCGAGGCCGGACTCGAACCGGCACAGCTTACGCCACTACCACCTCAAGGTAGCGTGTCTACCAATTCCACCACCCGGGCTTTTAAAACTCTTTAATCAACACGGTTCTACTTAACTTAAAACTATTATTTCGCTGGCACTGCAGGTGCATCAGTGGCTGGCGCAGCTTCAATCACTGGCGCATCACCGGTTGCAGGTGCAGGTTTTTGTTCTGCAGCAGCGTTGTGTGATTCGATCACTGCAGCGCTGGGAACGCCCGCATCAAGATTGGCGACCGATTTGTTTTTCGCCAATACCGACAAACCAAAGCTGGTGACGAAGAAAATGGTCGCCAGGATGGCTGTGGCATGGCTGAGCAGGTTGCCGCTGCCGGTGCTGCCAAACAGGGTTTGCGAACCGCCACTACCAAAAGAAGCGCCCATCTCGGCACCCTTGCCCTGCTGTAACAGGATGAGCCCGATAATCCCGAGACAAATCAGGATATGTACTGCAATAATCACTGGTTCCATGTTTGTTCCGCCGCGTTCACTATGGCGCTGAACTGGTTGGAGTCCAGAGCCGCGCCTCCCACCAGACCACCATCGATATCTGGCTGGGAAAAAAGAAGTCGCGCATTATCCGCTTTCACGCTGCCGCCGTAAAGCACGATTAATCCGGCGGCTTGCTCCGCCTGTTCTGCTGCCCACAACTGGCGGATATATGCGTGTATCGCTTGCGCTTGCTCCGGGCTGGCGGTCTTGCCAGTACCGATAGCCCAGACCGGTTCATACGCCACAATCAACTCGGCAAGCTGCTCTGGCTCCAGCGCACTCAACACCGCTTTGAGTTGCCGCTCAATGACGACCTCCGTGATGTTGCCTTCACGTTCTGCCAAAGTTTCACCCACGCATAAGACCGGCTTGAGACCTGCAGCTAACGCCTGCCGGATCTTGGTCACCACGACCTCATCCGTCTCTCCAAACAACGACCGGCGCTCTGAATGCCCCACCAGAACATAGCTGCAATCCAGATCCGCCAGCATTCCAGCA
>DAOMGA010000276.1:0-2981 GCA_035430085.1 Pseudomonadales bacterium | reverse complement strand
GAGAGCGGCTTCTGTCACGGCATGTAGAAAATAACTCTGGTCTTTATTCGGATCGAGACCTTTCAGTAGCTGTGTCTTGTCGTGTGCATGGCGGACACGGCAATAATGTCCCGTAGCAATTTTCTCTGCGCCCAGCACGGTGGCGTAATCAAGAAAAACCTTGAACTTGATTTCGCGGTTGCAGAGTATGTCCGGATTCGGTGTACGGCCGGCCTGATATTCAGCTAGAAAATGTTCGAACACATTGTCCCAGTATTCGCTGGCGAAATTGGCAGTATGGAGTGTGATGCCGAGAGTATCCGCCACGCCTTGCGCATCGATGAGATCAGCTTTGGCAGTGCAATATTCGCTGCCATCGTCTTCATCCCAGTTTTTCATGAACAGGCCTTCCACGTCATAGCCCTGTTGCAATAACAGCAGGGCAGTCACAGAGGAATCGACTCCGCCGGACATGCCGACGATGACTTTGGTGCGGGCGGTCTGGTTCACGGCAGTCAGTGTGATGTAGATGGGGTCAGCATTATACCGGCCGGATGCTCGTAGAGGGATTCCAGCGGTAACCGCCGTCCGCTGCGGTAATCATCAATGACTTTCAGCACTAGCGGGCTGCGCAGTTCACCGGCATGGTGTTTGGCAAGAATGGTGTCGTAGTCCAGCCACACAGCTTCCTGGATGCCTTCATCCAGTGGGGTGTTCAGGTGTTCCTGCGCTGTTCCAACAAACGCTACACGCAAGTACATATAGCCGTTGCTGGGAGCAAGGTAACTGTACAAACCCAGCCAATGTGTCAGCGCTATTTGCCAGGCGGTTTCCTCACGTGCTTCCCGGATGGCGGCAGCCTTTAACGTTTCACCTTCGTCCCAGTGTCCGGCTGGCTGGTTGTAGACCATCTGCTGGCGGAATGTATCGTATTCATGCACCAGCAAGAATTTGCCATCACGCTCAATAATGGTGGCGACTGTGACATGCGGCGCCCATTCCATCGAGTGGTACCTATGATTTATGCGGGGTATCCATCCTAGCGGAAACAGTCTGATCAGAATATTCCCGAGCAGAATATTCCTGAGAGGGGCATTCCTGTACTGCAGGGCGGTAGAGCATCAAGCCGTAGAGGAGGGTGCATACCAACCAGTCAATCAGTGCAGTCCAGACATTGTGTGACAAAAAATGCGCGCCCTGCAGCATCCTGCTAACTGAAAAAGTAACACCCAGCACTAATGCAAAAATCAATGCTACACGTGCTGCGCGTGGACGGATATCTCGCAAGGCAAAGAACAAGGCAAACAATATAAAGCCGGAGGACGCATGTCCGCCGGGCCAGCATTGACCGGCTTTTTCGACAGGAGCGGCGCGTTTATCCATAACAGAAGAATAAATTTCAACGCCGCCGTAGCGATCCAGGCTCCACGGGCAATGCACTTCGGTCAATTTTTTTAATGGTGTGATAACGCTGCTGGCGATCACCATAGCTACAACGACATACAACAGGCGTTTGCGCTCGATTTTTATTTTGTTTGGAAAAGCAAAGCTTGCCAGCCAGGTGGCAAAAATAATCAGGGCTATTGCTATGACAGCTTCCTTGGCGCGGTCATGCAAGATGTCTTCCAGGAAAAAACTTTTTGCGCCGATAAAGCCAATTCCCGGTTGATACATCATATCGGCTAGCCATAAATCCAGACGGGATGGCTCAAATAGCGCAAGAATTATCATGATAAACAGTGGAATGCCCAGTGCCATTTTCATGTTGAAAGGTTGTGATGCCGAAGAAATCGGCAAAATATTTTTTTCACAAGACATGGACGGTATCCTGTGGTTGATGCACTACTGGATTCTTTTCATGCAAAGCATTCTCGGCAGGCGCTTGCCAACCCAGCAAATGTTCTTTGTAAGCGATGCTGGCGGACTGGTAATAACTGATGGCGCGTATGATGAGTGGGTCATTATGGCCGGCAACTGTTTCCACGCTTTCACCTAAAGCATCCATATGTTTGCGAATGGCCTTGCCCGGGCTAAGAATGGCGAGATCCTTGCCGTCAAACAAGCCGAGGTGTTGATAGTTACCGATCAACACGCGATCAGGTTCATCATTTTTCAATAACAGATTGCGACCATAAAATGTCGAGATATAACTCATATTCAGTAAGCCCAATACTGTGGGGGCGACATCAATCTGGCTGGCCAGTTGCCCTGATTCCCGCGCTCCAATAATGCCAGGTGCGTATACCCATAATGGGATGTGGTAGTTGTCGACTGGCAAATCTTCCTTGCCAGCACTGCCGGCACAATGGTCAGCCAGAAAAACAAAAACAGTACTATTGAACCAGGGTTTCTGTCTGGCTTCGGCAAGAAACTGCCCAATCGCGTAATCAGTGTATTTCACTGCGCCATCGCGACCTTTGCCGGATGGAATATCAATGGCACCATCAGGGTATGTGTAAGGTCGATGATTGGATGTTGTCATCACATGCATAAAAAATGGCTTCTTTTCCGCGTAATCAGTATCCGCCACTTTGATTACTTGCGAATACAGATCGCCATCGCCCATACCCCAGGCATTTTTAAAATGGATTTCAGATTCGGAAACGCTGGTCTGGTCAACAATGCGATAACCGTTGCCGCTGAAAAAAGCATTCATGTTGTCAAAGTAACCGCGTCCACCGTAGACAAAGACACTGTCATAGCCTTGCGCGGATAATTGCTGGCCGAGGCTGGCGTAACCACTTTCATGACCAATGCGTTTTACAATAGATCTGCCCGGTGTAGGCGGTATAGACAGTGTGACTGCTTCAAGACCGCGATCTGTGCGTGTGCCTGTAGCATAAAAATTATTGAAAAATAAACTTTGCTCGCGCAAAGCATCCAGATTGGGTGTTAGACCGCGCTTATCACCAAAACTACCAAGGTATTTTGCACTCAGGCTTTCGATAGTCACCAACACAACATTGTATTTAATGGGTGCGCCGGTATTAGTAATCTGGCGG
>DAOMGA010000275.1:0-2982 GCA_035430085.1 Pseudomonadales bacterium | reverse complement strand
ACCGTACCAATTTATCAAGCGCTGGAAAAAGTGGATGGCATAGCAGAAAACCTGACCTGGGAAATTTTTCGCGACACGCTGATCGAGCAAGCCGAGCAGGGCGTGGATTATTTCACGATTCATGCAGGGGTGTTATTGCGCTACGTGCCGCTCACCGCCAAACGCATGACGGGTATCGTGTCACGCGGTGGTTCGATTATGGCGAAATGGTGTCTCGCGCATCACAAGGAAAACTTTCTCTACACGCACTTCGAAGATATTTGCCAAATTATGAAAGCCTACGACGTGAGCTTTTCACTCGGCGATGGCTTGCGCCCAGGCTCGGTAGCTGATGCAAATGACGCGGCACAATTCGGCGAACTGGAAACACTCGGCGAACTGACAAAAATTGCGTGGAAGCACGATGTGCAAGTAATGATCGAAGGTCCTGGTCACGTGCCCATGCACATGATCAAGGAAAACATGGATAAACAATTACACCATTGCGATGAAGCACCATTTTACACACTCGGCCCATTGGTCACCGACATTGCGCCCGGTTATGACCACATCACTTCCGGCATCGGCGCGGCAATGATCGGCTGGTTTGGTTGCGCCATGCTGTGTTATGTCACACCAAAAGAACATCTCGGCTTGCCTAATAAAGAAGATGTAAAAACCGGCATCATCACCTATAAGATTGCGGCACATGCGGCAGATCTTGCAAAAGGACATCCCGGCGCGCAATTGCGAGATAACGCATTATCCAAAGCGCGTTTTGAATTCCGCTGGGAAGACCAGTTCAATCTCGGCCTTGATCCGGATACTGCACGCAGTTTTCATGATGAAACGCTGCCGAAAGAATCTGCAAAAGTCGCGCACTTTTGTTCCATGTGCGGTCCGAAATTCTGCTCGATGAAAATTTCACAAGATGTACGCGACTATGCGGCTTCTTTGGGAACCGATATCGGTAACGCCGATACTATTCGCATGATCGACACCTCGGTGAATATTGAGCAAGAAATGGCAGAAAAATCGCGTGAGTTCCGTGATACTGGCAGTGCAATTTATCACCGCGTTTGACATCCGGGTAATAAAAAGGAGCATGTGTGCATGAGCGAACCTTTACTGATTGCCAAAAACACACAGGCCGGATGTTTCCTGTTGCCTGCGTTGGCGAATCGACATGGTTTGATTACTGGCGCAACCGGCACAGGCAAAACCATCACGCTGCAAACAATGGCAGAACAGTTCAGTAAAATTGGCGTGCCTGTTTTTATGGCTGATGTAAAAGGCGATTTGACCGGGATCAGTCAAAAAGGCAACACCAGCGCAAAACTGGCAAGCGTTTTGCGAGAACGGCAACTGGATACACCGGAAAGTTTTGCCTGCCCGACCATGTTGTGGGATGTGTTTGCCGAGCAAGGACATCCCATACGTACAACCGTAAGTGACATGGGGCCATTATTGTTGGCGCGCATGCTTGGCCTTAATGATACGCAGGAAGGTGTCCTGCAGCTGGTATTCAAGATTGCTGATGACAATGGATTGTTGCTACTGGATATGAAAGACCTGCGCACCATGTTGCAATACGTCGGCGATAACGCGAAAAACTTTACTACAGAATACGGCAATATCAGCGCCGCCAGTGTAGGGGCAATTCAACGAGGTTTATTGCAGATTGAAGAACAGGGCGGCGACCAGTTTTTTGGCGAGCCCATGTTGGATATTGCTGACTTTATTCAAACGGACGGCAGTAAGGGAGTTATCAATATTCTTGCCGCTGACAAGCTGATGAACAACCCGCGTCTGTATGCTATTTTCTTATTGTGGATGCTCTCGGAATTATTTGAACTATTGCCCGAAGTGGGCGATCTCGATAAACCCAAGCTGGTATTCTTTTTTGACGAAGCGCATCTGTTATTCAAAGACGCGCCGCCTGCACTGATTGAACGCATCGAACTTGTAGTGCGACTCGTGCGCAGCAAGGGTGTTGGCGTGTATTTCGTCACACAAAATCCGCTGGATATTCCTGACACCGTACTCGGTCAACTCGGCAATCGTGTGCAACATGCCTTGCGTGCTTTCACGCCACGCGATCAAAAAGCAGTAAAAGCCGCCGCCAGCACTATGCGCAGCAACACAGCGCTGGATATTGAAACTGCCATCACGGAACTCTGCGTTGGCGAAGCGTTGATCAGTTTTCTCGATGAAAAGGGTCGCCCATCTATTACCGAAAAAGTTTTTGTATTACCGCCGGGCAGTCAGATTGGCCCCATCACTGCCGAACAACGTAAAACGCTTATTGCCAATTCACTAGTCGCCGGGGTGTACGAAAAAGCACAGGATCGTGAATCGGCTTATGAAAAATTAAAAGCTCGTACGGAACCAGCGACCGCTGGAAAACCGGACAACAGCAAGGCACCAGAATCGGAACAGGTTACCAATAGTGCGACCGACGATGTGATGAATGGATTGAAAGATGTCTTGTTCGGCCACACTGGCCCACGCGGTGGCGCGCATGAAGGACTGGTGCATTCTGTTGCGCGATCAGCAGTGCGCAGCATCGGCTCCACGGTCGGGCGCGAAATTGTGCGTGGTGTACTGGGCAGCATATTGGGCGGCGGAAAAAGAAGGCGTTGAATGCACAATAATTTTTCAGACGATGATGTTCTGATTGAGAATAAAGAAACCGTTTTTTCAGGTTTCTTTCGCGTACTGCGCTATCGCTTACGCCACAAGTTATTCAGCGGCGAATGGAGCAACCCCATACAGCGAGAACTCTTTGCACGAGGAAATTCTGTGGGCGTGCTGCTTTATGATCCTCTGCGAGACACCGTGGCACTTGCACAACAATTTCGTATTGGCTGCCTTGATGATCCAGCGGGTGCGTGGGCCTGGGAAGTCGTAGCAGGCATGGTCAAAGCGGGAGAAGAATGCACGCAGGTCGCCTTGCGTGAAGTAGCTGAAGAAACCGGCTTGCAATTACACGCATCCCAGTTT
>DAOMGA010000274.1:0-3001 GCA_035430085.1 Pseudomonadales bacterium | reverse complement strand
TCAAGCGTGGCGATAAAGTCACGGTGTGGTATCCGTCCGCAAATCGCGATGAAGAGGTTTTTGAAGATCCTTATGCTTTCAATATTTTTCGCCAGAAAAATCCGCATATCGCATTCGGTCACGGTATTCATCATTGTCTGGGGGCGGCATTGGCGCGTATGGAGTTGCGCGTGATTTTCATGGAGTTGATCGAGCGCATGCGCGGAAAAACAGTTACGCCTGTCAACCCTATCAGCTTCATTCGCAGCAATCGTCATCAAGGCGTAGCGGAAATGAAAATTCGTATCGGAAACAGAAAGAGTATTTGAATATGAGTCTTGCAGAAAAAGCACGAGCCGCCGCATACAATTACGTCGCAGCCATCAACAGTAAGAATCTTGAAAATCTGATGGCGATATTCGCTGATGATGCCGAACTGGTGCATCCCTTTGGTGTCTTTTCCGGCAAACAGAAGTTGGTGGAGTTTTATGGTGGCTTGGTGATGTTGGCGGATACTAAACTCACCGTGGCGCGTGAATCAGCAGAGAATAATATCTGTTGCGTAGAGGTGATCGGCATCAGCCCGCAAGCACCAGACAAACCGCAATATGCGGTTGACCTGTTTGAGCTGAACGATGACGGGCTGGTGAAAAATCTGTCGATCTATTATCGGAATTTTGATCTTAAGTAGTGCGTCAAACCGGCTGGGGTTTCGGTTCCCACAGAATTTCTGAATCAGTATCGTTCAAACGATTCAACACTCGCGCGCAAACGAATAGCCAATCAGATAAACGGTTCACGTATTGGCGCACCGGTGCGTTTACAGGGTCACTTTCGTTCATGTGAACCAGAATGCGTTCGGCGCGGCGGCAAACGCTGCGGGCAAGATGGCAATACGATGCGGTGACTGTGCCGCCCGGTAGAATAAAATTTTTCAGCGGCGGCAGGTTTTCGTTATAACGATCCAGCACTTCTTCAACCCAAGTCACATCCGCATCATCGATAAAGGTATAGCCTGGCATAGCGAGTTCGCCGCCGAGATCAAACAAACGGTGCTGGATTTTTGCGAACACGGGGCGCAATTCATCAGGCATATCATGCGCCAGCATCACGCCGATCAAGCTGTTCAATTCATCGATGGTTCCCAGTGCTTCCACGCGAGGGCTGTCCTTGCGTGTGCGAGCGCCATCGCCGAGACCGGTAGTGCCATCATCGCCTGTGCGTGTGTAGATTTTTGATAATCGGTTGCCCATGTTCAGGTTCTCTTCTCAATAACTGTTGTGGGCTATTATACCCACCCATTCCATCGGATTGATCGGTCAGCCACCATGTTCGGGCATTACACAGTTACTACTATTGATTTATTGCGGCACGGTGAGTGCGAGGGTGGAGAAGTGTATCGAGGCAGTCTCGATGTGTCGCTCAGTGCATCAGGTTGGCAACAATTGCGTGCCAGTGCGGGTGATTTTTCTGGCTGGGATCGTATTGTCAGTTCGCCATTGCAACGCTGTGCGCGCTTTGCCGAAGAATTGGCTGAGCGCCATTCATTGCCGCTGGTGATACAAGAGGCTTTTCGTGAAGTGCATTTTGGTGATTGGGAAGGGCGCGCGATTGCGGATGTATGGCGTGAACAAGGCAGCCACGTGAGACGTTTTTTTGCTGATCCGGTCAACTCAGCGCCACCCAATGGTGAGCCACTGGTCGAGTTTGAGCGGCGGGTTTTGGCGGGTTGGAATGTTTTGTTGCAAAGTCATCGTAATGAACGCGTGTTGCTGGTTGCGCATGGCGGCACTATTCGTGTGTTGTTGGCGTATGTATTGGGCATGCCTTTAACGCGTATTGCGAATCTTGAAGTGCCTTATGCTTCCGCGAGCCGCATTCGTATCCATCACAGTGAAGGTCAGCCGGATTTTGTTTCAGTGGTTTTTCACAACAGCACGTTTGCTTGAGTAAAAAAAATGAACAATCAAGATGACATCGTCAGTTTGCAATTGCGTGTAGATGAACTGGAAACGAGGTTGGCTTTTCAGGAGGATACTTTGCAAGCTTTGAGTGAACAGCTCGCGCATCAGCAGGGCGTTACAGAGCAGCAACAGCAGATGATGCAGACCTTGTATCGTCAGTTGCGCGATGTGCAGGATGCCAGCAGTGCTGATGGTGCAGCGCCGTCAGCGCAGGAGCGACCGCCGCATTATTGAGGTGCGGCCTTCAGGTTTTCTGTGCAGAAAACTTCAGCATATATTTGCGAATCAGACCGCGAAATGGCCATAGCAGAATGCGCAAGAAGCGCCATTTTTGAGCCAGTTCTTTTTTGTAACCATCCAGCCCGAGTTGTTGGAAATTCAAAAGTTGTTGGCTCTCGGTGGTATCCATCCAGTCAGTGTAATAATGTTCTTTGCCAAAAGCCGAAGCGGGAAATTCGCCAATGCCCATCGCACGCGGCATGATATTGACGAATTCCAGCCACGACGTCTGGCTGCTCTTGCCGCTGCCAAGAAATAAAGTTTTGCCCTGGACTGCTGCGGAATTGTCGATGGCATTGGTCATGGCGAGTGCAGCATCGTGTGGATGCAAGTATTCAATACGCGTGTCGACATCCAGTGTGAACATATGGCGCAACATCGCTGTTTCGTCGCCGGATTTGACATTCAATGCATCAACACAGGCGCCAATGCGCACAATTACCCACGGTATATTGCTGGCGCGTAAACGTTTTTCGCATTCGATTTTATGACCGGCGTAGTGATCCCGCGCATCCATTGGTGTGTCGACGCGGCAGGGTGGTGCGCGATCATTGCTGAAGCCGTGTACGGAAATTGATGAAGGGAATACCAGCAATGGTGAGGGGTGTTGTGCAGCAATCGCATCAATCACAATTTGTGTGCCTTGCACATTCACTTTCTCAGCCAGTTTCGGATTGGTTTCCGATAACATCGGAATAATCGCAGCCAGATGGATCACGGCATCCTGATTTTTTATGGCAGCATTCACGCTGGCAGCGTCAGTGATATCTCCCCAGATC
>DAOMGA010000273.1:0-3001 GCA_035430085.1 Pseudomonadales bacterium | reverse complement strand
GATGCCGCCTGCCATGCCTATCATGCCGGTCATCACACCGATCTCTTTGCTGAAACGCTGCGGCACTAACTGGAACACCGAACCATTACCCGCACCGAGTACCAGCATCGCCGATACAAACAGTACGAGTGCAACATTTACATCCGGTGGCGCTGTGCCGACGAGAAAAATCAAAATGCCTACCAAGGTGTAGACCAGCGTAAGTGAACGAATGCCACCGAAACGGTCTGCAATAAAACCGCCCACCGGACGCATCAAACTGCCACCAAAGACGCAAGCCGCGGTGTAGTAACCCGCCATCACCGGCGTCAAACCGTACTGGTCATGAAAATAACCGGGCAATGCACCAGCCAGACCGACAAAGCCGCCAAAGGTCACGCAGTAGAAACCCATAAACAACCAGGAATCCTTGTCTTTCAATACTTTCAGATACTCTTCCAGTTTTTTCTGCGGCGGGCATTCCGGTGCATCTTTCGCACACACCAGATAAATAATGAAAGCGATCGACAATGGCAGTAGCGCCAGCCCCAACACGTTAGTCCAGCCACCAAATGCGAGAGCGAGACCGGGCGCAAACAAGGCCGCAAACACCGTGCCTGAGTTGCCAGCACCAGCTATGCCCAACGCCTTGCCCTGATGCTCCGGTGGATACCAGCGTGAAGCCAGCGGCAATGCCACTGCAAACGCCGCACCGGCCACACCGAGGAACAGACCCAATACCAATGCCTGTGTGTAACTGTGAATGCCTGTAAGCCATGCCACGCCCAGCGCTGTGAGCATGATGACTTGCGCGATGATGCCCGCCTTGCGCGGCTTCAGGTGATCCACCAGCACACCGAACACCATACGCAATATCGCGCCAGAGAGAATCGGTGTGGCGACCAGCATGCCGCGTTGTGAAGCGGTGAGAGCCAGGTCAGCAGCAATCTGCACGGATAGCGGCCCCAGCACATACCAGACCATAAAACTGAGATCGAAATACAGGAAAGCCGACAGTAGCGTCGGCGTGTTACCGGATTGCCAGAAGGACTTTTGCATTGCACTACTCCATTTACATCATGAGATGTTATGGAAGAGAGCAAGTGCCGTGCCATGCACCGAAAAAATACAAAATTACCTGTTTTCCAGATCGAAAATGCACTATTCGCACCATAAAGCATCACTGCAACTAATTAGCGCACCATAAAATACCGAAGCAATTTTCAACTACCGGAAGTTGCACCAGATAAATGCACACTTTTGAATCGTGCAGCACGCATTACGCACGCAAGCAGAGCAAAAACATCTCTTAACTTGTTTAAGAAGGCAGAAATCTTCGCTGGCATGGATCTTGATAAGCAATCACCTATCAAGTTGTCACGCGAGCATCACATCATGCAAAAACAGAAAATAGTGGTAGTCGGTAATGGCATGGTGGGCCACCACTTCGTTGAACAGATAATGAACGATGAACGCTACGCAATTACAGTGATTGGTGCAGAACCGCGTCCGGCATATGACCGCGTGCATTTATCTGCCGTATTTGATGGCAGTACACCGGCGGATCTCGCGCTCACCACACGCGAAGTCTACGAAGAAGCGGGTATTACAGCTATTTTTGGCGAAGCTGTCACTGCGATTAATCGCGAACAAAAAACTGTTACAACTGTGTTGGGGCGCGTATTCGCTTACGATAAATTGATACTCGCCACCGGTTCCTATCCTTTTGTACCGCCGGTTCCCGGCCATGATCACAAACATTGTTTTGTGTATCGCACCATTGATGATCTCGGCAATATTCGCGCCGCGGCGAAAAATGCAAAAACAGGTGTAGTGGTTGGCGGTGGTTTGTTGGGGCTGGAAGCTGCTAACGCCTTGCGGAATCTCGGACTGACCACGCATGTCGTGCAATTCTCGCCACAACTCATGGATGCACAAGTGGATGCCGAAGGCGGTGCGATTTTGCGCAGCAAGATTGAAGAACTCGGCATGTTTGTACATACCAGCAAGAACACCTTGAAAATTGTGGAGAAAAAAGACGGATCACTAGAGATGCAGTTTGCCGATGAAGGCACTCTCAATACCGATATGATTATTTTTTCTGCTGGCGTGCGTCCAGATGACCAACTGGCGCGCAGTGCAGATCTCAACATGGGCGAACGCGGCGGCATTGTGATTGATTACCACTGCCGCACCAGTGACACCGATATTTTTGCCATCGGCGAATGTGCATTATGGGGTGGAAAACTGTTTGGCCTGGTGGCGCCCGGTTATCAAATGGCAAAGGTGGCTGCCGATGCACTCAAGGGCGGCGAACTGTGCTTTAACGGCGCAGACATGAGTACCAAACTGAAACTGCTGGGTGTGGATGTGGGCTCCATTGGCGATGCACATGGTCGCACGCCGGGCAGCAAGTCTTATCGCATTATTGATGAATACAATGGCGTGTACAAAAAGATTGTCGTGGATGAAAGTGCCACAACGTTATTGGGTGCAGTGTTGGTCGGCGACAACAGTGATTACGATACGCTGCTGCAATACATGCTGAATGGCATTGCGATCAGCGGTAATCCACTCGCATTGATTGCGCCATCCAACGGCGAAAAACCGACATTGGGCGCAGGTGCATTGCCAATGACGGCCACCATCTGTTCTTGCCATAACGTCAGCAAACAGGATATTTGCGACAGCATTGCCAGCGGTTGTTGTTCACTCGGTGATGTCAAGACATCAACGAAAGCCAGTACCGGCTGTGGCGGCTGTTCTGCATTATTGAAAAATGTCGTGGAAGCCGAACTGGCAGCGAACGGCATGGAAGAGAACCGGTCACTCTGCGAACATTTTGCCCATACGCGGCAAGAACTGTTTCATCTGGCAAAAATTAACGCTTATACAACCTTCGAAGAAATGCTGCGTTTTCATGGCAAAGGTCATGGCTGCGACATCTGCAAACCGACTGTCGGCTCCATTCTCGCTTCACTGAATAATGAGTATGTACTCAGTAAAAAACTGGTGCCGCTAC
>DAOMGA010000272.1:0-3014 GCA_035430085.1 Pseudomonadales bacterium | reverse complement strand
GACACAACGGCAGATGCACAAACGGCGCACAAACGGCGACATCAACCGCCTGATTGTTTTGCAAATCATGTCGCAAACCATCCAGCAGCGCTGTTACTGAATCCAGTGAACCGTGCATTTTCCAGTTGCCAATGACCAAAGGTCTGCGTGATGTATGTGTCATACCCGGCTCCTCAGGACAATGCCGATTCAACAATGGCAGCAAGCTCGGTAGCCAACGGCCTTACCAGATCCTGCTCAGCGCCCTCGACCATAACCCGCACAACCGGCTCCGTGCCCGATGACCGCAATAACACACGACCTTGCTTGCCCAGTTTGTCTTCCGTCAATTTAATCGCTGTCGCAATTTGCGGATAGGCAGCGAGATCAAATTTCTGACCGGCGCGAACATTGATCATCACTTGCGGAAATTTGCGCATACCGCATTTAATTTCTGCGATGGATTGACCGCTGTTACGCAATGCCAACAACACCTGCAACGCCGATACGATGCCATCGCCAGTAGTGGTGACATGATTACAGACAATATGTCCGGAAGATTCGCCACCAAGATCCCAACCATTTTTTTGCATCGCTTCAATAACAAAACGGTCACCGACTTTCGTGCGCACAAATGGAATGCCCAACTCTTGCAATGCCAACTCGAATCCGAGGTTACTCATCAAGGTGCCTACCACGCCTTTACATTTACCACGCGCACGCTGATCACGGGCGATTATGTAGAGCAGCTCATCACCATCCACCACCTCCCCATGCTGATCCACAAACAAGACACGATCACCATCGCCATCAAACGCAATACCAAGATGCGCAGACTGCTCCAGCACCGCGCGCTGTAGTTCTCCAGGATGCGTAGAACCGCAATTCTGGTTGATATTCAGACCATCCGGTTTTATTGCCAGCTCAAAAACTTCCGCACCCAGTTCACGCAAGACATTCGGCGCAATGTGATAAGTAGCACCGTTAGCGCAATCAACAGCTATCCGCAAACCACGCAAATGAAAACCAAACGGTACCGTGCTTTTACAAAACTCGATGTAACGCCCGGCTGCATCACTGATTCGTTTGGCTTTGCCGAGCAAAGTCGGATCTTCAATACACATGGCTTCATTCAGTTGCGCTTCAATTTCATGCTCAACATCGTCCGGCAATTTTCTGCCTTCGCCACAAAAAAACTTGATGCCATTGTCTTCATGCGGATTGTGCGACGCACTGATCACGATACCGGCTTGCGCATTGAATGTGCGCGTGAGATAGGCAATAGCAGGCGTAGGCATCGGCCCCAACAAACCGACATCCACGCCAGCACTAATCAAACCGGCCTCCAGTGCTGACTCGAACATATAACCGGAAATGCGCGTGTCCTTGCCGATCAGAATCAGTTTACGGCTGCTATTCGCGTGGCGCGCCAGCACTTTGCCAGCCGCCCAACCCAACTTGAGCATGAAATCCGGCGTGATGGGATGCTCACCGACTCGTCCGCGTATGCCATCGGTACCAAAATAATGTTTGCCCATTGTGAAAACCTTTATCAATCTGTTTTTTACTACTAACTATTTTTTAACGACTAAATTCTTTAACTGTGCGCCATATTTTCAGCATATCAGCTGTCTCGGCCACGTCATGCACACGCAAGATGCGAGCACCGCGATCCAGCGCCAGCTGGGCCAGCGCCAGCGAAGCCGGCAGCCGCTCCGCAATCAACCTGCCCGTCAGTTTACCCGCTATCGACTTGCGTGATAGACCGACTAACAAGGGATACGGCAATGCCGCCAGTTGATCGAGATGTTTCAGCAAGGACAGGTTGTGCTCCAGCGTCTTGCCAAAACCAAATCCCGGATCCAGCAACAACTTCTCCTGTGCAATACCCGCATGGATACAGGCATCAACACGCGCCAACAGCCAGTTTTCCACATCGGATACAACGTTTGAATAATACGGATCATCTTGCATATTGCCCGGCTGCCCTTGCATATGCATCAGACACACAGGCAAACCCGTACCGGCAGCCGCTTGCAGCGCCCCGTCGCGCTGCAAGGCGCGCACGTCATTGATTAAACCAGCGCCACATTTTGCCGCTTCGATCATCAATTCAGGATTACTGGTATCAACGGAAATAATGACATCAAGATTACGGTGTAATGCTTCAACCACCGGCAATACACGCGCCATTTCTTCTTCACTGGAAACCGCCACAGCACCCGGACGAGTGGACTCACCACCGATGTCGAGTACAGCCGCACCATCAACAATCATTTTTTCAGCAATACGCAAGCAGTGTGCAATGTGTTCAGCACCCGAACCGAATAATTGACCACCATCCGAAAAAGAATCCGGCGTGATGTTCAGTATTCCCATCACGACCGGATGCGTAAGATCGAGCTGTTTATTACCGCATTGCAATTTCATAATCGGTGTAACTGCGCGCAGCAATTAATGTTCGCCGGCAGGACCACCTATCGGCGTGACATTGTTTGGAGGAGCAGAGTTGGTGGGCGCAGCACTGGGGGGCGGCGCATCATTCACATGCCAATCCCGTGGCGGACGCACTTTGACGCGCGCCATCAAATCCTTGACCTGATCGTTGTCGATAGTCTCGTATTCCATCAACGCATCTTTCATAGCTTCAAGAATGTCACGATTTTCAGTCAGTATGCGTTCTGCAGTGGAATAACATTCATCAATAATGCGACGGGTTTCCTCATCAATAATTCTCGATGTGTCGCTGGAATAATTCTGACGCGCTGTGCCAGGGTACTGACCTTCGTCTTCGCCGTACAACAACGGGCCCAGTTTTTCTGACAAACCCCATTTCGTCACCATATTGCGCGCCATATTGGTGGCGTGTTCAATATCGCTGGAAGCACCTGTTGAAACCGCATCAAGACCACCGGTCAGCTCTTCTGCAATCCGGCCGCCGTAAGCAGAAGAAATACGCCCTAACAAATAGCGACGACTGTGGCTGTGTTTATCATCTTCCGGCAGATATTGCGTCAAACCCAGCGCACGGCCGC
>DAOMGA010000271.1:0-3045 GCA_035430085.1 Pseudomonadales bacterium | reverse complement strand
ACTACAAACCGGCGGTCGACCAGAAAGAAGGCAGGCTGAAAAGCTGGAACATAGCGCGTTTGAGTTCGCGTGAAAATCCGCTGGTGATTTTTACCCTGGCTGCGCAAGCGGCAGCGGGTGCATTTGCGCTGCTGTTTTTTGTCTTGCTGTTCAACATCGCCGCGCTTGCGCCAGTGATTGCAGCGCCCGTTTCTGCGTTGATTGTAATGACGGCGATAGCCCTGATTGCGCTCGGTCTGTTCATGTCCACCATTCACCTCGGCAAGCCACTGCGCTTTTATCGCGGTTTCAACAACCTGCGCCATTCACCGGTTTCGCGTGAAGGTCTGGGCATTGTGTTGTTCATGACCTTCGCCGGTTTGCATTTTCTGGCTGCGTTGCCGGGCAATGTATGGGTGCAGGAATATGTCGGCGTGCTGGATGCGGAATGGCAAAAAATCGCTAACATTATCGCCACTAGCACGGCAGGTTTGGCGGTGATTTCATCGGCTGTCGCGCTGTATTACATGTACCGCTGCTATCGCATCAAGGCGCGCCCGTTCTGGGATCACAAACAGACAGCGTTTTCTTTTGCCGGTACGGTATTGAATCTCGGCAGCGCCGTGGTCGGAGTTTTTGCTGTGCCGTATTTGTTGTTGACCGGTGCGAGTGCTGTGTCGTTGTTGACATGCATCGGCACCTTGATGGCAATCGGTATGGCAGTGGAAGCGGTAGGTTTGTATCTGCATGCGCATGAGCTGGAGCATGCAGAACACGAAGGCGCAGTGTCTTTTTATATCCAGCTCACTACATTTGGGAAAACCTATATCGCACGCAATGCTGCCATGGCGTTGAACGCAGTGGCAGTTTTAGTGTTGGCGTTGTTGGGCGGCGATGATGCGTTGTCACTGGCAGCATGGGTGCTGGTATTGGTATCTGTACTCGTTACCGCATTGGTTGGTCGCGCACTGTTTTATGTTCTGGTAGTACCCACCACGATGCCCGGCGCATTTTTCTGGAAGAACAAAGCGTTTGAACAACATGCACGTGATATTGGCTTGGCCGATATGCCGCAAGTGGGCGTGGTGCCGTTGAAGCACTAATCTTGTTTTTCCCTTCTCCCGCTTGCGGGAGAAGGTGCCCGAAGGGCGGATGAGGGTGTGTCGTGTAGGGGCGCTGCTTGCGGCGCCCTGTTTTTTTACCTGCACAAATGAAACTGTGCCCAGACGACGGCATCAGGGTATACTATGCCTAATTCGGCATAAATGGATTTAGATGATGAAGTCAATTATCTGGCATGGCAGTAGCTATGAGGATACGAAGGCATTTACGCCGGAGGCTCGCCGTGATGCAGGTTTCCAGTTGGACAAAGTACAGCGTGGTATGGAGCCGGATGATTGGAAGCCGCTGGCAATCATCGGGACGGGAGTACGTGAAATTCGCATACGGGAAAGCTGTGGCGCGTTTCGTATTATTTATACAGCAAATATTGGTGGATGCGTCCACGTTTTACATGCTTTCCAGAAGAAAACGCAGAAAACACGGCAGTCAGATCTGGCATTAGCAACTGCCCGCTACCGAGCAATTGTGAGGTGAATGTAATGAAAACCGTCAGCTCCAAAACAAAAGCTATTGCTGGTCATGTTACCGCTGCTGGCCGCAGCGCACTGGAGGATTTGTTTGCCCCTGAAGAAGCTGCTGAACTTGAAATTCGTGCAGGCTTGTTGCGCGGTTTACAAGCGTGGCTCGCGGAATCTGCCCAGACACAAACTGCCGCAGCGCAAACGCTAAAAATATCGCAGGCGCGTGTTTCAGATATCAAACATGGCAAGATCAGCCAATTCAGCCTTGATAAACTGGTACGTCTCGCTGCGCGTGCAGGCTTGCATCCTCGTCTGGAGTTGAATGCCGCGTAGGTACTGCTAGCTTTTCCTTTCTTCCACTTGTGGGAGAAGGTGCCCGAAGGGCGGATGAGGGGGTGGGGGAGCTGCTTGCTGCGCCATTTTTTTGTGCCTTGGTCATATGCGGTTTCTATAGTATGATCTGATGATATGTAAAAGGAATTACAGATGGTCAAGGATGATGGCCTCGATATTCTGCTGTTATTGCATGGCGAAATCTTTGTTGATAACACAGGCTATTGGCAAAAAATTGAAGCATGGCGAGTTCCGGTTACAGAGGCAATTCCTCACGGCTTGCGCTATTCGCTTACGCTGCACGACAGATTCAACCAGCGCGTGTTGGGTTATGACAATGCGCATGCAGTAAAAGCCAGAAAGAAAAAGTATTCAGGCAAGCGTTATGTGGAATGGGATCATGTGCATCGCGATGCACATGATCCGGGGAAACACTATGAATTTATTTCTGCCACGCAGTTGCTTGAAGACTTTTTTCGCGATGTGAACAGTTATCTGGAGACAATCGGATGAGAACTCTAAAAATAGGCATCATGCCAAGGCAGCAATACCAGCAGCGCGTATTGTCTATTGCGCGTGGCGCGCATAAACCAGCAAGCAGTGAGCCGCGTGTGTGGTTTGAATCCATGCATTCACTCGGTCAGGTTTTGAGTGACGATAACCGTGAGTTGTTGCGGCTTATTGAAGAACATCATCCAGGCAGTGTTGCTGAGTTGGCAGAGTTATCTGGTCGTGCGCCCGGCAATCTCAGCCGCACATTAAAAACGCTGGAAAAATACGGCATCGTTAAAATGCAGGCTGTTGAAGGAACGAGAAAACGTATGCCGGTTGCTTGCGCCACACGGTTCCAGATTTTTGCGTGACCCCCTCGCCGCTATGCGGCACTCCCCCTACTACGCAGGGGGATATTGGTTCCTTCCCTATAAAATAGGGGAGGTGGTTCGCGGAGCGAACCGGAGGGGTCATAATTCTACCGTAGCTACTGCATCAAGGATGATGAAAACTTACAACACTGCACTGGTTTCCCGTGCGCGCTCCATGCGTCGAGAAATGACACCCGCTGAAAAACATCTCTGGCTTAACTGCTTAAAATTATTACCGTATAAATTCCGCAGGCAGCGACCATTTGGAAGATTTATTGTCGATTTTT
>DAOMGA010000270.1:0-3076 GCA_035430085.1 Pseudomonadales bacterium | reverse complement strand
GAACGATATCCTGAAAGAATTCATGGTGCGCAATACCTATATTTATCCACCTGCGCCCTCGATGAAAATTATCGGCGACATCATTGCCTACTGTTCAAAAAATCTGCCGAAGTTCAACACTATTTCCATTTCTGGTTATCACATCCAGGAAGCCGGTGCAGACGCGGCTCTTGAACTAGCCTACACACTGGCAGACGGCAAAGAATACATTCGCACCGCGTTGGCAGCTGGCCTGGACATCGATGAATTTGCTGGTCGCCTGTCATTTTTCTGGGGCATCTCGATGAATTTCTACATGGAGATTGCCAAGCTGCGTGCAGGCCGCTTGTTATGGTCGCGCATCGTCAGTGAATTCAACCCGAAAGATGTGCGCTCGAAAATGTTGCGCACGCATAGCCAGACATCCGGCTGGTCACTCACCGAACAAGACCCATACAACAACGTGGTGCGCACCACAATTGAAGCCATGGCTGCAGTGTTTGGCGGCACACAATCACTGCACACGAATGCGCTCGATGAGGCGATTGCATTACCTACAGAGTTTTCTTCACGCATTGCACGCAACACACAGTTGATCATTCAGGAAGAAACCGGCATCTGTAATGTTGTCGATCCTTGGGGCGGCTCCTACATGATGGAAAGCCTCACGCAAGAACTCGCGGATAAAGCCTGGGCATTGATCGAAGAAGTCGAAAGCAAAGGTGGCATGGCAAAAGCGGTTGATACCGGTTTGCCAAAAATGCGCATTGAAGAATCCGCTGCACGCAAACAGGCACGCATTGATCGCGGCGAAGACGTGATCGTAGGCGTGAACAAATACAAACTGGCGACAGAAGATAATATCGACATTCTTGATATTGATAACGTGGCAGTACGTGAATCGCAAATCAAGCGCCTGAACGACATCAAAGCCAAACGCGATAACGCGAAAGTAGAAGCCATCCTGAGTCAACTTACAGAGTGTGCGAAAACAGGAAACGGTAACTTGCTGGATCTTGCTATACAGGCTGCACGCCTTCGTGCCACTGTCGGTGAAATTTCTTTCGCACTGGAAAAAGAATTCAACCGTTACAACGCACAAGCACGCACTATTTCCGGCGTTTACGGTGGAGCTTACCAAATGGATGCAGACTGGCAGCAAATCGTCGCCGATGTACAGGCATTTGCCGACAAGAATGGTCGCCGCCCACGCATGCTGGTATGCAAAATGGGGCAGGATGGTCACGACCGTGGCGCGAAAGTTATCGCTACAGCCTTTGCAGATCTCGGTTTTGATATCGACCTGTCACCGATGTTCTCCACGCCGGCAGAAGTGGCAAAACAGGCCGTGGAAAATGATGTGCATATCGTCGGCTGCTCATCACAAGCCGCAGGTCATAAAACGCTGGTGCCTGAACTGATTGCTGAACTGAAAAAGCTGGGCGCAGATGACATTATTGTTGTCGCCGGTGGCGTCATCCCGAAACAGGATTATGACTTCCTGTTTAAAACCGGTGTCAAATGCGTGTTTGGTCCTGGCACCAAAATCCCATTGGCTGCCAAAGAAGTGTTGGCGGCGATCAAGGTCTGATTGTTTTTTACACCCCAATAAAAAAGCCCGCATAAAGCGGGCTTTTTTATTGCTTGTCATTTTATTTGTTACTGCCGCGCCGTATGCGGAATGGCAGCAATACATTCAGGATACTGCGCGAACTGCGCAACACGGTAAGCCAGGAACTGCGCTTGAGCAGTTTCAAAATACGGCGCGGAAGACCAAAATAAAAACGCCAATTGGCTGAGCGCGTTAATGTACCCAGTGAGTAGCCATACGCCAATTGATACCACGATGAATTGGAACGGTACGCGCCACCGCCTGCCAATTCGTGATTGCAAACCTGTTCCAGCGCCTGCATGTTTTCCTTCGCTGCCAGATCATACAACGGTGTACCCGGCTGCGGCACCACCGTAAAAAATGACGCCATCGACATTTTGCTTTGTAGCGCAAAGTTCACCGTCGCATTCAGCTCTTCCACTGTCTCTGTCGGGAATCCCAACATAAAAAAACCTTTGACCGAGATACCATGCTCTTCCAGTGTATTGATAGACCAGCGTGTTTTTTCCACATCCAGATGTTTTTCAACCAGAGCCTGCAAACGCGGAGTCACCGTTTCAATCGCTACCGCCGTGTAATAAGTTCCGCCATCCGCCAATGCCTTGATGACTTCTTCATCCATGATGTCTGCACGTAAACCGTTGGGAAAACCGAACTGGATCTTGCCTTTCCAGCGGCGCTTCACTTCGCCCATGATGGCTTTCAGGCGCGGCTTGTGCAGATTAAAAATATCATCCACGATCTGGAAATCTTCCACGCCATATTTTTCATGCAACAATTCGATTTCTTTCAGCACATCTTCCACGCTGCGATGCACGAATTTCTTGCTGAACATGTCATGACAATAATTACAGAGATAAGGACAGCCGCGTGAAGTAAAAATCGGGGCATAGCGCCGCGGCTTCAGGAAAAGATCCCACGGTCTCGCGGCATACAAATCAAAATCCACCATATCCCAGGCGGGCAGCGGCAAGGAATCGACATCTTTTATGACATCAGTACTCTTGCTGATAAACAACTCGCCATTCGGCAGACGGTAGGATAATCCCGGTAAGTCCTCACCCAGCGGCTCATCCCGCAGGTGACGCTCCAGTGCAAACAACAGGGTTCTTTCAGCCGGGCCTTCGATGATCCAGTCAAAACGACAGCGTTGAAAAATTTCTGTCGACTGATGCAATGCGTAAGCACCACCCAGCATGGTCAACGTTGACGGATTCCAGTTTTTTACGATATCCGCAATACGGTGCGACTGTGCCGCTTCGTAATTCATGGCAGAAACACCAACGATATCCGGTTGGTATTCATCAAGACGCGGGATCAACCATTCCGCATCCAGGTAATGCGCTTTCATATCGATCAGATCAATACTGACGGCATCACCAAAATATTTTCGCAAAGCTGAAACGAGATATAACAAACCCAATGGCGGCGCATGCAACAGGGTTGGTAAATCCTGATAGGGCTTCAGAAATAAAACACGGAATG
>DAOMGA010000269.1:0-3090 GCA_035430085.1 Pseudomonadales bacterium | reverse complement strand
AAACCGTAGTGTTTCACCGACGGCACCGCCGCCCGGCAACAACAGATAGAGCGCCAGAAATATCAGCATTCCCACCGTGAAATAACGCGTAAAGCGCAACGGGGCGTGCCATAAATACAAACTGATTACACCGATAGGCCAGACCAGAATGCCATTGCCAAAGCTCAGCGTTGCCAAACCGCCCAGCAATAACGCGGCAATCGTTTTGCGTGTTTTATGTTGCGGAACATGCACAGCACGATGCAGGAAAAAAATAGCGAGCGCCGTATTCAATATCGACATGTAATTGTTGATGCCGTTAA
Organism: Pseudomonadales bacterium; assembly: GCA_035430085.1. Lineage (GTDB taxonomy): Bacteria > Pseudomonadota > Gammaproteobacteria > Pseudomonadales > UBA7239 > UBA7239. The sequence goes on along the minus strand of DAOMGA010000269.1, from coordinate 2,788 downwards.
AACCCCAGCCCAACAGCGCGATATTCAATAGCCAGCACAACAATACAATCGTCCAACCCATCAGCAACACACGTGAAAACCTGTCCTCAATACAGGTGCGAATTTGTGAACAGAACAACGCCACCAGGCTCAGGTTTAATAACCAGTCAATCGCAATCAGAAAATGGTTATTGCCATTAAAAAATTGCAGATCGATGTCGTACAACAGAAACGCCAGAATATGCCGATGACCGGATACCGTAGTAATGGATGTGCGCCATAAGCCCTGCTCGAACAGGGCGTGATACATATGCCATTGATCACGTGACAACGGTGACACATGATGAAAAATGACGTAGTAGGCAGAAATGGATAAGAAAACTACCAGCAGCAATAACCAGGCTCCCAGTATGCAACGTGTGACAAGCGCACGGCTCATCATGCACGTACAAACCAGTTGATGGATTTGCGCCAACTGCTCATCCAGAAGTTTTCCGGAATACTGGCAACCGTATCTTTCAAAGCGTCATCCAGATCGCCGCCGCTGTAATGCAACAGGGCTTGCGACACTGCCGGATCAAAAAATATTTCCTGAAACAATAAATCCGGCATGCCATTCATATCAATGCCGCCAGTCTGTTTACCAAACAATCGTCCAGCAAACTCGCCCAAGGCGGTAATGTCGCGGAAAAATCCGTCGCTGACCGCTCGAATCTGGCGATCTTTCCTGCCAACAGGAATACATAAACGCTGCATCAATTCCGCATAGGTAAGGTTTTCATCCGACACCGGCAAAGAAATACTTTCTGTTGGAAAACGCAATGCGCCGCTAACGGCTGCTGCCAATGTCTTTACAGACAACATGCTCGCTCCGCCACGTATACACACCAATGGCGTAGCAGCACGCACATAATCCACCAGCGTTGACCACTGCGATTCCCGATGCGGCGCAGTGCCGAATACCCACGGCACTTGCACCGTCACCAGCACACAATCACTGCCTGCCACTGCAGCATGCGAGATACGATCCTGCTCGATGCGTGAACGAATATACGGATGTTTTTTAGCCAGCTCCAGGGCGGGCTGTTGTTGATCCAGCCAGGCAAAAATTGAACTCAATAACACCGCTCGACGCACATTGGTGTGAGGAATTGCAGCAAACAACTGTTCACACGGCCACACGTTTGCACGCTGGAAAAACTCTACCGCATCACCTTCCACTTCACAGCGTTCATCCACGCCCGCAGCAAATACCACCGCATCAAAACCTTGCAGCATTTGCCGGTAATCTACCGTCTCCAACGTAGCGACATCGCCGCTGATGGCGGTGACTTCACCGGAAAATAATTCAACTGCTGCTTCTGCATTGCGGCACAACACCGCGACTTCATCACCCTGCGCCCGCAATGTTTTCACCACGTGATAGCCGATAAAACCAGTGCCTCCAATAACCAGTACGCGCATACACTGCCCTGAACTCACTGTTCAATAGTGATAATGCCTGCAGTATAAGCAGTTGCGCCAACGACCGCAGCAGTCAAGAATGACGCATGTATTCAAGAGTCAGACTCACGTGATTGTTCTGTTGTATTTGCTCATCGGCACGATAGCCGGGATATTGGCCGGCTTATTCGGTGTCGGTGGTGGCACCATCATCGTGCCGGCATTGCTACTGTGCTTCCAATGGCAAGGCGTCGCCACCGAATTGCAAACCCATCTGGCTATCGGTACTTCACTCGCCACCATCATCCTGACTTCGATCAGCTCGACGCGGGCGCATCATCGCGTGGGCGCCGTGCGCTGGCCAATAGCATTATGGCTCGCTCCCGGCATCGCCATCGGTGTCTGGGGAGGGGCGTATGTCGCAGCACAAATGCATGGCCTGCAACTGCAACGCCTGTTCGGACTGTTTGCCTGGCTGATCGCCGCGCAAATGTGGTTCGGCTGGCAGCCACACGGTAACAGCGACGTACCCGATAAGGGCGGATTAACTCTAGCAGGACTGATCATTGGCGGCGTATCGGCACTGTTCGGTATCGGCGGCGGCTCACTGACCGTGCCGTTCCTGTGCTGGTGTCGGGTTCGCATGCAGGAAGCCGTGGCGACTGCAGCGGCTTGCGGCTTCCCGCTAGCCTTGTTTGGCGCGCTCGGCTACGTGTACCAGGGCTGGTCACAAACCGGTTTGCCGCCCTACGCGTTCGGTTACGTCTACTTGCCAGCGATGATCGGGATTGGCATCACCAGCCTGCCCTGCGCCAAACTCGGTGCAAAACTGGCACACCACTGGCCAGCCGCCACACTCAAGCGCGTATTTGCAGGGTTTCTAGTGTTTATAGGCGGTATACTGCTAGTAGGTGCTTACTAAATGCCGATTTACTGGATGCCGACCTGCAAATCCAGGCTGACGGATTTACCACCTGCCTGATTGTTGGCACCCGCAATCTGGCGCGACTCCCCACTGAGCTTGAGTCCCTGCGCCACAGCATCCGCGTGGAGCTGTGCGAAAGCCCGCGCCACACCCTCCGGCGACCCTTCGTAGTGACGTGCGACACACTTGAATCCCGGATCCCGCACCAACTGGAAGCGCCCGGATGGCGCTGGATTACCGGTCACCGGAAATCCAAAACGCACTTTGATCTTGTCACTGTTACTGGTAAATGGTGCGGGGAAAATAATATACAGAGGTCCGGCAATCTTGCCGCCATTCTTGACAATCGTAATGCCCAGCCTGGTTGCTAGCGCAACAATTTCAGACGACATTTCCTGCGGCGTGAGCGCGTAATCGCCCAGATACAATCGCTCCGACGCT
>DAOMGA010000268.1:0-3102 GCA_035430085.1 Pseudomonadales bacterium | reverse complement strand
TGGACGCGAAGCCTGGCACAACACGTTTTTTCTGGCGGATGCCGATGCTGAACTGTTTGACGATAGCCATGATAAAGCAGACAGGATTACAGTCAGCAAAGCTTATGCCGCCTATTGTGCAGAGCAGCATGCACAAGGTGTATCACTCAGCGTATTGACGCGCCACTTGCTCGGCTTGTGGCACAACATTCCCGGCGCAAAACAGTTTCGTCGCCATATCAGCGAGCAGTCGCATAAACCAGGCGCGACGGTGGAGATTATTGATGAGGCGTTGGCATTGGTTATGTAGGGGCGCGATTTATCGCGCCCTGTTAATTCTGCCGGGTAATCAAGATTGGGCGTGATGAATCACACCCCTACTGGCTTCGCCTGAACAACCAGCACTGATGGATTTTGTGGCTGCGCTGGAAATCCTGATCAATGGTTTGCGCGGTAATATTTTCCGGCGCCCAGCCGTGTTCGATAAACACCGCTTCTTCCAGTTTGAAACGCTGGTGGTTGGTGACGAATATCAGCTCACCGTTTTCAGACAACAGATCCAGCGCATAACCAATCAGGTTGACCTGATCGCGCTGCACATCCAGCGTGGTTTGCATGCGTTTGGAATTGGAAAATGTCGGCGGATCGAGATAGATCAGATCAAACTGTTCGTTAGCCTCTTCCAGCCACTGCAAACAATCCGCTTCCAGCAATTGATGCTTGCGAGTATCAACGCCATTAGCCGAAAAATTATTTTTTGCCCAATCGATATAAGTGGCAGACATATCTATCGACAATGACGATGCCGCACCCGCTTTTGCTGCATACACCGTGGCACTGGCAGTGTAGGCAAACAGATTCAGGAAACGCTTGCCGCGTGCTTTCCTGGCAATTAATTGTCGCACCGGCCTTGTATCAAGGAACAGACCGGTATCCAGATAGGTTTGCATATCTACCCAGAACGTATGACCGCCTTCCTGCACTTTGAAACGGCTATCCTGCGCCTGTTCTTCTACTGCCTGTTTTTTAGCGTCAATCTGTTTCTTGTATTGATTTTTTTCGCCACGCTGGCGTTCACGGCGTTTGAAATGCACACGGCTCAGCGGCAACGTCAACGCTGCAGATACTGCCAGTTGCGTTTCTTCACGGCGACGGGCGGCTGCCAGTTCATCCACGGTTTTTGGCGGCGCATATTCCTGCAAATGCACATGCATCGCACCGCTATTGGTCTCCCGATACACATCAATAGCGAATGCATATTCAGGCATATCGGCATCGTACAATCGAAAACAGCTCAAGCCTGTTTTCTTTAGCCAAGGCTGCAATTTTTGCAGATTTTTCTGCAAGCGGTTGAACAACATGCGGGCATTGTCTGACAAGGATGCTTCCGTGCAGTATTCATCCTGCCTCACTGCCAACACCGGTTTGAAATGATTTCTGTCATTCAATTCAAACAGGTACAAGCGACAAGGAATCTTGCCGTTATCAAAACGGTAGGAGCGATGGCTACGTAAACCGATGGCCTGCGCCAGTAATTTATCACTCGTGAGTACCGCGCCATGCCAGCCATGCATCGCGCCCATTTTTTCACCGAGGCTGGCGTACAAACCCAGTAAGTCCGGATCATCATTCAGGCGCTCGCCGTAAGGTGGATTGCAGATCAGCAAACCGGTTTTTGCGCGTGGCGCCACACTGTCATTGGCGTGTTCGGCTTCCACGGTGATGTATTCCGATAGACCGGCACGCTCGATATTTTCGTGGGCTTTATTGACTACTGTCGTCAGTACATCGCTGCCGACAATGCGCGGCATGGCAACAGCGCCTACATTCAACAAACGATTTTTGGCCTCTTGCAACAAACTTTGCCAAAGCACTTCATCATGCCACGGGCATTGCGCAACGCCCCAGCGTTCACGATAAATACCCGGCGGAATTTTGGCTGCCATCAGCGCCGCTTCAATCAGGATGGTGCCGCTGCCACAAAAGGGATCAAACAATGCGCCGCCCGCCGCCGCTAACGCAGGCCAACCGGCACGCATCAACAAACCTGCTGCGATAGTTTCTTTTAACGGCGCTTCACCGGCCTGCTGGCGATAGCCGCGTTTGTGCAGACTGCCGTTGCCGAGATCAATCGCTACTTGCACGCGATCAATCTGTTTTTTATCAGACAACAACACAGCATTAAAGCGAATATCAGGATGGTCTTTCGCCACCGTCGCACGATTATTGCCGACTCGGGTGCTATCCACCAAAGCATCCTTCACGCGCATCGCACCGAACATGCTGTTACGAAACGTGTCGGATTCGCCGATAAAGTCGACACAAAAACTGATGTCCGGATTCAGGTATTGCGACCAGTCCTGCTGCATTAAACCGCGATGCATTTCATCGGCATCACTGGCTGGTACGGCACACACCGGCAACAGAACGCGATTGGCAATGCGCGTTCCCAACAGTACGCGATACACCACTTCCGGACTGGCAGAAAACGTGACGATGCGATCACCCGCCACCACATCCTGCGCAAACAAGGCTTCCAGTTCTTCGGCGAGCAACGGCTCCAGCGCACGCGCGCAGGTAGCAACGAGTTTAAGGGCTGGCATTAGTAGCGGCTCGCTGCTAATGCAGTTGAGCATTCTCGCACCAGCGCAGGGCCGCGATAAATCAGACCGGAATACAGTTGCACCAGCGAGGCTCCTGCAGATAATTTGGCCTCTGCCTGCGCTGCATTTTCGATGCCGCCCACGCCAATCAGCGGAATTTTTCTCTCAAGCCTGTGCGCCAGATATTTCAGTACCGCAGTAGATTTTTCTGCAATCGGCGCACCACTTAAACCGCCTGCTTCGTTTTCCAAGCCTGTGCCGATAAGTGCTGATTTATCGATAGTGGTATTGGTCGCAATCACACCGTCTATCTGCAATTGCAAAAATGTTTGCGCGATATCGTTGATATCGCTCTCTGCCAGATCCGGTGCAATTTTTACCAACAGCGGCGTGTATTTTCCGTGCTGTACCTGCAGTTGTTGCTGACGTTTTTTTAAACCATCCAGTAAACGCTTCAAAGGTTCCCCAAACTGCAAGTCACGCAAACCCGGTGTATTCGGAGAAGACAGATTGACGGTGA
>DAOMGA010000267.1:0-3116 GCA_035430085.1 Pseudomonadales bacterium | reverse complement strand
ATGAATTTTTTGCATAAATAAATCCTGTGTTTCTGGTTATTAAATCGTCTGTTGTCGTAAATCCGGATCATTGCCAGAGCGGGACCACAGCAATTCAAACTGTTCCAGTAACGGTTTTGTTCGTGCCCGATAATCGAAGTAGCCCACACCTTGCATAACGAGCGGGTCTTGCCGAAACATCAGACCATTGTCGTCAGTGATGAGGTAGCAAGGCAATCTCTCTGTCTGGTGAGTCGGCAACTTGCGGATCAGTATTTTTTCAGATGCCCTGTGGCTCAGGCGCAGTAAACGATGGCCGCGCTCAATCAATGATCGTGTATCGCGCACCAGTAAGCGAACGGAGCTGTTCCGGCTTTTCTGGGCAAGCTCCATCACAGCGGTGGCAAAATCGTCGTTGTCGTACAGCCATGCTTCCAGATCTTCGCTGAAGATAACTATTGAACGGCGAGCCTGCTGCACCAATTGAACTGCGTGTTGACGGAAGTCATCTATTTTTTCAAGCCGAACCAGTTTGGAGCCGCTGACAGTTCCGCTGCGATCAGGAGGCAGGAACAGGGTTAGCTGATGGTCGTTTTTACTGTTTTCTGTGGTGAATTGCAGCTTGAGTAGGGCATCTTTCCAAGGGTGTGCTGCGGGTGCAGAAAGTTGTGACAAGCCCTGGCGCGGTCCATCCATAACAGCAAAGCGGAGCAGGGCATCGATAATGTCACTGGCGTGATCATCCGTGGCAGCAGCCAGGCTGATGTGCCCGTCGGCATCGATACATAAATACCCTGCAGCGTAATTGTTTACGGTGGCGAGATAGTGGTGAGCGTGGATATCGAAGAGGTGCTCGATATCCATATCGGCGAGAAAGTGTGTTCTATGCGCCAGAATGTTGTGTTGTTCGCTACCCCATGCTGCGCGTCGGACACTGACGGGGAAGTACTCCATCGCCTTGGTATCTGTCATATGATCTCACCCGCAATCCATTATCTGCCAAGATAATAACACGCGGGAATCGCTGACCTTGGCGAGTCTAGATTTTCTGGAATACCAGCGTTGCGTTGGTGCCGCCGAAGCCGAAGCTGTTGGACATCACGCGCTGCAGATCCACATTATCGATACGCTGGCGCACAACAGGCATACCCTCGGCTTCTGGGTCCAATGTGTCGATATTCGCGGAAGCAGCAATGAAGTTGTTTTGCTGCATTAATAATGAATAGATGGCTTCCTGCACACCGGCTGCACCGAGTGAATGACCGGATAGCGATTTGGTAGAGCTGATGCGCGGAATAGCATCACCAAACGCAGCTTTTACCGCTTTCAGTTCAGCAAGGTCGCCAACCGGCGTGCTGGTGCCGTGTGCGTTGATGTAATCAATGCTGCCATTAACCGTCGTCAATGCCTGTTGCATACAGCGTGTTGCGCCTTCACCGGATGGTGCCACCATGTCATAGCCGTCGGATGTTGCGCCATAGCCGACTAATTCAGCATAAATTTTTGCTCCACGCGCTTTGGCGTGTTCGTATTCTTCGAGCACCAGACAGCCACCACCGCCCGCGATAACAAAGCCGTCTCGGTTCGCATCATAAGCACGTGATGCTTTTTCAGGGGTGTCGTTGTATTGAGTGGAAAGTGCGCCCATCGCATCAAACAGGCAGGACAGTGACCAATGTTCTTCTTCGCCGCCGCCGGCGAAGACCACATCCTGTTTGCCGAGTTGGATCAATTCCATCGCGTTGCCTATGCAGTGCGCACTGGTGGCGCAAGCCGATGAAATCGAATAGTTCACGCCTTTGATCTGGAATGGCGTAGCAAGACAGGCAGAGACAGTCGAGCCCATCGTCTGTGTCACACGATACGGACCAACACGTTTCAGACCTTTGCTGCGCAGGATATCAGCAGCTTCCACTTGATTGGATGAGGATGCGCCACCAGAGCCCATGATAAGACCGGCACGAGGGTTGGAGACTTCGTGTGTTTCCAGACCGGCATCAGCAATTGCCTGTTGCATTGCAAGATAAGCAAAAGCAGCGGCATCACCCATGAAGCGCAAGATTTTTCGGTCGATGAGTTCGCTGAGATTCAGGTGAACTGAACCGGATACATGGCTGCGAAAACCCAGATCGCGGTAGGTCTCATTAAAGCGGATGCCAGAGCGACCTTCGCGCAGGGATTGAGTGACGTCGGTGGCATTGTTGCCAAGGCAGGAAGTGATGCCTAAACCGGTGACGACGACTCGTCTCATACTGTAAACCTCATCTGGAAATATAACTGCGAATATTATGGCATAGCACGATTACTGAGAGCTTACAGGTAATCCTGATTCTCAGAAGTGGTCTGTGCTGCTAAATAAACCGACTTTAAGATCCTTGGTGTGATAGACCTCTTTGCCATCAACGGACATGATGCCGTCGGCAACACCCATAATCAGCTTGCGTTCAATTACGCGGTTAAGGTGAATATGGTATGACACCTTTTTAGCGCTAGGTAAAACCTGTCCGGTGAATTTGACTTCACCTGCACCCAGTGCGCGCCCGCGCCCGGGATTACCACGCCAGCCAAGATAAAAACCGACCAGTTGCCACATTGCATCAAGGCCGAGACAGCCGGGCATAACGGGATCCGAGATGAAGTGGCAGCCAAAAAACCAGAGGTCGGGTCGGATATCCAGCTCGGCAATGATTTCGCCTTTGCCGTATTTTCCACCTTCTTCCGAGATATGGATAATGCGATCCACCATCAACATGTTGGCAACAGGGAGACGCGCATTGCCCGGGCCAAATAGCTCGCCGTGACCGCAGGCTACTAATTCATCACGATTATAGGAATTTTGTCTGGCCATGCCGGTATTCCCGATCCCTGTTTACAAAAGTCCGTGATTTTAGCGGTTGGCGGGCGCTTGTCCAGCAAAACCCCTTGCTGTGGCTTGATTTAGACCGATTGTAGGCAGGGCATAATCCTGTATCCTAGCGCACCGCAAAGCTGAAGTTTTACTGTTGCGATGCCATATACAGTCATTTTCTATCAACAGGCTTTTTTATTTACGCACAGACAGGATTATTCATGATCAACAAATGCTTGTTCCCTGTTGCCGGTTACGGCACACGCTTTTTGCCTGCTACTAAATCCAT
>DAOMGA010000266.1:0-3124 GCA_035430085.1 Pseudomonadales bacterium | reverse complement strand
CCAATCCATTTCTGATACGTGAACAAGACCTTCAACGCCTTCTTCAAGTTCAGCGAAGCAACCGTAATCAGTCAGGTTGGTAATTTTTGCGCGAACCTTGGTGCCTTCAGGGTATTTATTGGTGATGATTACCCATGGATCATCGCCCAATTGTTTCAGACCCAGTGACACACGATTTTTTTCGCGATCAAACTTCAATACTTTTACGTCGATTTCGTCGCCAACGGCAACGATTTCACTTGGATGCTTGATGCGTTTCCACGCCATGTCCGTAATATGCAACAGACCATCAACGCCACCAAGATCAACAAATGCGCCGTAATCAGTGAGGTTTTTGACAACACCTTTAACTTTGGAACCTTCCTGCAAATTGGCGAGCAGCTCATCACGCTCAGCACTGTTTGCAGTTTCAAGAACTGCACGGCGAGAGACGACAATATTGTTACGCTTCTGATCAAGCTTGATAACTTTAAACTCAAGCGCTTTGCCTTCAATGTGTGTGGTATCGCGCACTGGTCTTACATCGACCAATGAACCAGGAAGGAACGCACGGATACCCTGAATATCAACAGTAAAACCGCCTTTGACCTTACCATTGATTAAACCGATAACTGGTTCAGATGCAGTGAATGCTTTTTCAAGAATTTTCCAGGCTTCTACACGCTTCGCTTTCTCACGTGATAGTTTGGTTTCGCCCATTCCATCTTCTACGGTTTCCAGTGCAACTTGCACTTCATCACCGATATTGAGAGTAAATTCACCACGATCATTAAGAAATTGTATGCGTGGAATAACGCCTTCTGACTTCAGTCCTGCGTGGACAGTAACCCAATCACTGTCGATATCAATAATCACCCCGGTAACAATTGCACCAGGATTCATTTCAACCGTTTTTAGACTTTCTTCAAATAAATCAGCAAAACTTTCCATTACAACACCTGCATTTAATCGCTATATCCACACGCCAGCACATGCGGGTTTATTCAAAAAAGCAATTGCTTGCTCCACCTATTTAGCGGATCTGGGCTACAGCAATTACCAACCAGAAAACAGCCTAGATGATTACGCCACGCTGTGTGGCAATCTCCAGAACTGCTTTGACTACTTCATCAATACTCATTTGCGTGCTATCAATAATGACAGCATCAGACGCGGGTTGCAGCGGAGCCACTGCACGCCCAATATCACGTGCATCCCTAGCGCGAATGTCCTCAATGAGGGCGGGCAGGCTAACACTCCCCCCTTTATTTATCAACTGCTTATAGCGCCTTTGCGCTCTTTCCTCGACACTGGCGTCCAGATAGATTTTCACAGGAGCCTCTGCAAAAACTACCGTCCCCATGTCACGGCCGTCAGCAACCAGACCTGGAGGGACGGCGAAGTCCTTCTGACACTGTAAAAGCGCTGATCTGAGCCCTGGCAATGCAGCGACCTGTGAAGCGCCAGCCCCCGCCTCTTCGCCCCGAATCAAGGAAGCCAAATCTTGCCCATCTACCCAGACACTTTCACTTTCGAACCGAATCTGTAACTCGGCAAACATGGCGATAAGCGCTGCTTCATCGTCCAGAGCGATACCGCGCATTTTGCCGACCACGCCGGCTATCCTGTAAAGCGCCCCGCTATCCAGGCAATGCCAACCAAGATGTTCCGCAACCCGGTGAGCAATTGTTCCCTTGCCCGACCCACCGGGTCCGTCAATGGTGATAACTGGCACTGCAACCATCAGACATTGACCTTGATATTCAAACCAGCTTTCGTTGCCAGTGCGACGAACCCGGGAAAGGAGGTGGCGACGTTGGCACAATCCTCTATCTGGATTGGCCCGCTGGCACAGAGTGCTGCCATGGCAAAAGCCATAGCGATTCGATGATCGCCGTGGCTGGCAACCGTACCGGAACCTAACTGACCACCTTCGATAATAATACCGTCCGGGGTTGGTTCGGCATCGATACCTAATACCTGCAAACCATCCGCCATGACTTGAATACGGTCCGATTCTTTAACACGCAACTCTTCTGCGCCACGCAAAACGGTTTTACCTGTAGCGCAGCTAGCAGCAACAAACAGCGATGGAAACTCATCGATTGCCAATGGCACCAGTGCTTCAGGAATTTCAATACCATGTAATGGTGCAGAACGAATCCGGATATCTGCAACAGGCTCACCACCGACTTCATGATGATTCAACAGTTCAATATTTGCTCCCATCAGTGCAAGAATATCAATCACGCCTGTTCGCGTTGGATTGATACCCACATGCTGGATCGTAATATCCGAACCTTGCGCAATGCTCGCACCGACCATAAAAAAAGCAGCAGAAGAAATATCTGCTGGTACATCAATTTTTGTAGCGGTCAATTTCCCTTTACCATACAAGCTAGCAGTTGCGCCATCAACATCAACTACAAAACCAAAACCATTCAACATGCGCTCAGTATGGTCGCGAGTCGGCGCAGGTTCTGTGACTGACGTTTTGCCATCAGCATAAAGCCCCGCAAGCAAAATGCCTGATTTGACTTGCGCACTGGCTACCGGCATATCGTAATGAATTCCGTGCAATTTTTTCCCGCCACGCACAGTGATCGGTGGCGTGCCTTTCTCACCGGTAGTTTCAATGACCGCACCCATTGCGCGCAAGGGTTTAGCAACTCGTTCCATCGGACGTTTTGATAACGATTCATCCCCTACCATTACAACGTCAAAAGATTGCCCTGCCATCAGGCCTGATAGCAAACGCATGGACGTGCCGGAATTGCCGAGATCCAAAGGATATTGTGGCTTTTTCAAGCCGTGCAAACCCACGCCATGAATTCTCACTTTGCCATTTTCAGGGCCTTCAATGACAACTCCCATATCACGGAAAGCGCGCAATGTAGCCAGCGCATCCTCACCCTCGAGAAAGCCCTCCACATCCGTGATGCCCTCTGCCAAAGAACCGAGCATAATTGAACGATGAGATATAGATTTATCACCAGGCACACGGAATGTCCCTTTTAGTATTCCACCTGGTTGAAGAAGGAATTCCACAATATAACCTCTGTAGTAAATATTTATTGATGGGATAATTTTTCAGATTGGCGTTTTGCGTATAAATCGCCGAAATAATCTCTGGCTTTTTTGGCTC
>DAOMGA010000265.1:0-3143 GCA_035430085.1 Pseudomonadales bacterium | reverse complement strand
CAATAGCGGTTGCCCTGCCTTGATCTGCGCGCCATTCAGTTCGAAATCTTTCTTGGCAACCCGCGCCAGCATATTGGTGGGTTGGTCGTAGCGGGCGGTTTCCATGAACGCTTTGCGTGCCAGATCTGTTTTACCGGCAGCCATTTCTTTCATTACAGCGGCTTTCTGGTCCGGGTTGTGTTCGAGGTTCCAGAAAGTGCCGGCTACGGTGATAGGTGTAGTTTCTGAACCTACAACCAGCAAAGAAAACAGATAGAACATCATTTCTTCATCAGTCAGCGTGCGACCGTCAACGTTGGCGTCAAGGAAGATCTTGGTATAGCGCTGCGCCAGTGCTGGGTTGGTGCGCAGCTCGTGCACATACTGGCCAAAGTAGCCAAACAATTGTCCGGCTGCCGCCTGGTTGCGTGGCGAACCGCCGCCGACCTGGCCTTCTTCGCGGTGCAGCATGTCATCAATCAGGCCGCGCCATTTTTCCGCGTCTTCGCGCGGCAAACCAAGGTTGTAGCCGGCATTGATACAGGTCACACGGTTGGACAGATCGCTGTAAACATCAAACTCGCCCTTCTTCAGCAGCGGAGCCAGTAGTTCGCGTGTCAGTTCACGCAGGCGTTGCTCGCTCTCTTTCACGCCTTCCGGGGTGAATTCATGGCGGATCAGACCACGCCACTTGCGGTGCTCGGGAGCGTCCATGGTCATGAAAGTAGCGGGAACCGGTTCGCCCAACAGTACTTGACCCGGAGTCTGACCCTTGGTGAAGGTGCAGTTTTCATCGACCTTGGTACTGGCATCCCAGATGTCCTGAAAGCACGCCAACGCCCAGCCATTATATTTGGGCATGAAGTGGGGTTTACCTTCCTTGCGCATGGCGGCGTACAACGGGTACGGATCCTTCATGGCTGCGTGGGAATAGGGATCGTAGTCGATAGTACTCATGGAAAATCTCCGTCTTCAGTTGGATTGCTGGCGCATTGTGCCGCAATGCCCTTGTGCCGACCAGTGCAGGTCGCGCTTCCATTGTTACAAATCAAATAAATGTTTAGGGAGACAAGTCTGGTTTTAAGTTTTGTTTCGCGTGCTATAGGTGTGTCAGGAAATATACATCCCCAGGAAACCTGCCTACACTACGCGCTGTGAGTACTACAGGCCGAGAGCTTTACCGGCAGGGACAGGATAAGCAATGAGCAATATGGTAACCCGGTGTCCACAGTGCCAGACATCATTCAAGGTAACGGAAGAACACCTGAAAATTGCCAATGGCGCGGTGCGGTGCGGTTCGTGCCTGCACGTTTTTCAAGCACGGCAGAATTGGGTCAATCCTGATAATGCGCCACTGATACAGGCGCTGAAGAGTAGCAGCGCTGTAGTCCCGGAAAAGCGTCCTGAAGTCAGCCCTCCTGGCAAGTTTCAATTTGACCAGTCGGCTATTGATAGTGGTTCGGCAGATAATGTGCTGGGTAAGACCAGTGCGAACTTAACGCCGCCGCCAGCTTCCACTGCTCCGCCTGCTTCCATTGCTCCGCCCCCTCCCATTGCTCCAACCGCGGCAACGCCCGTGAATAGCCCGGCGAAAAAACTGGAGACGCTTGGCGATGATGACCGCATTAGCGATGATCTGGATATCGGGGACGATGAGCAAGACAGTGTAGTAGTGAAAGCATCCGCTTCCTCTGCGGGTCTTAGTGCGTTTGGCGAACCCGATGATGATTACAGCAGCCTCTTTGACGATGTTGATGAGCATGCGGAAAGCGAAAGTTTTGATGCGCTGCTAAGTGGTGATTTTAACGATCTGGATGAATTAGTCAGCTCAGAAGCTGTGAGCGACAGTGACACTGATTCGTCTGATGATTCGTGGGCTGCGGACATGCTGGCAGAAATGCAGCAGGAAGAGCAACCGGAGTCTCTGGACTTAAGCCAGGTAGAAAATATTAACGACATTTTGATGGATTTTACCAATCCTGTGGATGTTGATGCTGCACGCCGCGATCTGGGGATTGAAAATCAGGAGCCGTTTGCTGCACGGGAACTGGGTAGTTCCAGGACTGGTTCGGGTGTCAATCCGCGTGCAGAAATGATTTCGCACATTGAACCGCCGCCAGTTGATTTGTTGACTGGTATGGCAGCACAAACGTATGACTGGAAGTCCCAGTTATTCTGGGGCGGTATTTCCTTGAGTCTGGTGCTGTTGTTGGCGGTGCAACATCTCTTTTTTAATTTTGAAAAATTGGCAAAGGCAGATTCTACACGCGGTGCTATGCAAACCTTGTGCGGTGTATTGATGTGTCAATTGCCTGCTGTTGAAAATGCGCGCAATATAAAAATATCCAATCTGATAGTGCGTAAACATCCACAAGTGGCAGATGCATTGGCGGTGGATGCCATCTTGCTTAATGTTACCAACCATGAGCAGCGGTTTCCGCAAATCGAGTTATATTTCAGCAATATGGAAAAACTACCGGTGGCGAGCCGTCGGTTTGAACCGGCAGAGTATCTCTTGGGTGAGATGAGCGGGCAGACGCTAATACCGTCGGGGCGGCCTGTGCATATTGCTTTGGAAATAGTGGCGCCACCCAAGGATGCGGTGAACTGGAGCCTGCAAGTGGTTGGTAAAACCGACTGATCCAATGCAATAGATTGATGATTTCCTGATGTGGCAAATAGGCTCTTATAACATTCCGTCACGCGTGGTTTTAGCGCCAATGGCCGGCGTCAGCGATCTGCCATTCCGGCAGTTATGCCGTTCTATGGGCGTCGGCTTGGCTCCCAGTGAAATGCTGACATCCGATAGTCGATTGTGGGACAGCCACAAAAGTCGTACGCGTATGGCCGGAATAGAGGAAGAAGCTGCGCCGCGTGTCATGCAGATTGCAGGTAGCGAGCCTGCTGTGATGGCCGCTGCCGCCCAGGCATGTGTGGATAAGGGCGCGCAGATTATTGATATCAATATGGGTTGCCCGGCAAAAAAAGTCTGCCAGCGCGCAGCGGGTTCGGCGTTGTTACGTGACGTACCGTTAGTGACGTCGATACTCACGGCGGTAGTCAGTGCCGTGCAAGTACCGGTCACACTAAAAATGCGTACAGGCTGGAGCCTGGATACGCGTAATGCGTTACATGTTGGTCAACTGGCTGAAGACCTCGGTGTC
>DAOMGA010000264.1:0-3146 GCA_035430085.1 Pseudomonadales bacterium | reverse complement strand
GCTGGTGTTTTTATCCGGCGAGCGCGACATCCTTGAAACGGCGCGGCATTTGCGTAAACAACAGGCCTATAACAATAATCTGAAACATTGCGATGTAGTGCCGCTGTATGCTCGGCTGACATTGAAAGAACAACAGAAAATTTTTGCACCTCATGCCGGGCGGCGAATTATTCTGGCGACCAATGTGGCAGAAACCTCGCTCACAGTACCGGGTATCCGCTACGTGATTGATGTGGGCAATGCGCGTATCAGTCGCTATAGCCATCGCACCCGGGTACAACGCTTGCCGATAGAAAATATTTCGCAGGCCAGCGCCAACCAGCGTGCTGGTCGTTGCGGACGTCTGGAAGCCGGTATCTGTGTGCGGCTGTACAGTGAAAATGATTTTCGAGCGCGGCCGGCGTTTACTGATCCGGAAATTCGCCGCACCAATCTGGCGTCGGTGATTTTGCAGATGTTATTGCTGAAACTCGGCAAGATGGAAGATTTTCCATTTCTGGATGCGCCGGATTCGCGGCATGTGAATGAAGGTTACAGTTTATTGGCTGAATTGCGGGCGGTGGATGAGCAGCGGGCTATCACAGCGTTGGGGCGTGACATTGCCAGATTGCCGCTTGACCCGCGTCTCGCTGCGATGCTGGTGGCAGCGCAGCAAAAAAATTGCCTGCGCGAAGCGTTAATAATCACCAGTGCACTCAGCGTGCAGGATCCGCGTGATCGTCCTGCCGATAAAAAACAGCAATCCGATGAAAAGCATAAACAGTGGGCGGATGAACGCTCGGATTTCGTCAGCTATCTGAAATTGTGGGCGGCGTATGAGCAGCAACGCCAGAATCTTTCACAAAACGCACTGCGAAAATATTGTGAGCAGAATTTTTTGTCATCTCAGCGCATGCGTGAATGGCGGGATATCCATCACCAGTTGCATGTGGCTTGCCAAAAAAATAATTGGAAAGAAAATACTGATGTGCTGGATTATTCATCATTGCCACCTGCTGCGTATGCCAATCTGCACCAGGCTTTACTGGTCGGTTTGTTGTCGAATATCGCGCTGCGCCAGGAAGACCGGGAATACCTTGGGTGTCGTCAGCGCAAGCTGCGAATTTTTCCGGGTTCAGCGCAGGCAAAAAAAGCGCCGCGCTGGCTGGCTGCCGCGAATCTGATGGAAACCTCGCAATTGTTTGCACACGGCGTGGCGATGATCGAGCCACAGTGGGTGTTGCCGGCAGCCAAACATCTGTTGCAAACCGATGTTTTCGAGCCATTCTGGGATGAGCCGCGTGGCATGCCGATGATCCACCAGCGTATCAGTCTGTACGGTCTGGTGCTGGTAGAAAAAAAGACGGTGTTCTATGGCGATATTGATAGGCCGCAGGCGCGTGAGCTGATGATCCGTGAAGCGTTGGTCGCAGGAAAATATCGTGGGCGCTCCGGTTTTTTTGCCCGCAATCAGGCGCTGATTGAACGGGTGCAGGATATGGAAGCGCGTATTCGCCGCCGGGATTTATTGGTGGATGACAGTGCCTTGTTTGCTTTTTATGCGGCCCGTGTTCCCGATGATATTGTGACCGTTAATGAGCTGGATAACTGGTATAAAAAAACCAGCCAGCACGATGCAGAATTATTGTTATTGCGCGAAGAAGATGTACTGGTGCGCGACCCTGGCGATGAAACGGTGGTGCAATTCCCCGATCATCTTGATTGCCATGGCAATATCTTGAAGTTGATCTACAGTTTTGACCCCGGTCATGCTAACGACGGTGTGACCTTGCAAGTGCCGTTGCCGTTATTGAACCAGATTCCGGCAGAAAAAATTACTTGGCTAGTGCCGGGATTACTGGCGGATAAAATCCAGGCTTTATTGCGTGCGCTGCCAAAAAGTTTGCGCAAGACTCTGGTGCCGTTGCCCAATACCGCCGAACGTCTCGCGGCTTTGTTATTGCAGGAACCTGTTGCAGTGACGACCAGCTTGTCGCAGGCCTTAGTAAAAAATGTGTTGCGTTTTTACAGTTTGCAGATCAATGAAAACGATCTCGATGAAACGCAACTGGATGGGTTTTACCGCATGAACATCCAAGTGCTGGGTGAGCGCGATGTTGTGTTGGGGCAGGGCAGGGATCTCACCTTGTTGCGGGCAGAGTTTTCTTCGCAGGCGCGTGAAGTGGTGCAGCAGGCGGCCGAGACAGGATTTACCCGAGCCGGTATCCGGCGTTGGGATTTTCCTGATCTTGCCGAAACAATGCCGCAACAACGCGGTGATATGCGTGTTATCGCATGGCCAGCGTTACGCGATGCTTGTGACAGTGTTTCGATTACCTTGTATGACACCCATGCTATCGCTGAAAGAGAGCATAAACGCGGGCTGGTACGGTTGGCGGTATTGTCCCTGCCACAGCAAATCAAAACTTTGCAAAAGGATTTATTGCGCGATAACCGCGTGCGTCTGGCGCTGGCAGCCTTCGGTTCAGCCAGTGAGTTGATGGATGATTTGATCGATACGTGTATCGCACAGACGTTTTTTTCCGGGGGCGTATTGCCTAGAGGCAAGGACGATTTTGAAGCGGTGCTGGCAGCGCAAAAATCACAGTTATATACGGTCGCTCAACAGCTAGAAAAAGTATTGGCACAAGCGGTGTTGTTAGCGCAATCCATTCAGCAGCAGCTGGATTTATTGAAAGCGCCGGAAGCAAAAATGACCGTGCAGGATATCCGTTCACAACTGGCGAATTTGTGGTTTCCCGGATTTTTACGCGTAGCCCCGTATGATCAGTTGATGCAATACGGGCGTTATATGGAAGCGCTACAGAAACGCCTGGAAAAACTGCGTGGTGGTGTGCCGCGTGACCAGCAAGCAGTGGCGCAGTTGCAGAAATTCTGGCAACCGCTGCGTGAGCAGTTGGAAAAAACGCCATTGTCGGATTGGCCGGAGCCGCAACAGGCACTGCGCTGGTTGATCGAGGAATGGCGTATAGCGTTGTTTGCCCAGCCGATGAAAACACGTGTACCGGTTTCAGAAAAGCGTGTAGCTGAATTATTTCAGAATATTCAATCCAGCAAGTGATTGGCGTTTATAAAGCGGTAGATGCTCTCGGCAATCGCTGTGCCGCCTGCGGGTCGTAAGTGAATACCATCGTATTTCATGTACT
>DAOMGA010000263.1:0-3155 GCA_035430085.1 Pseudomonadales bacterium | reverse complement strand
GCTGCCATGCTCATGAAGTTCTTGTTGATCATCTGCTCTACCGGTTGTAGATCCAACGCCTATTAAAGTGCAGCACGCTACACGATTCAATCCGTAATCTGCCCATGAACATCCATACTTGCAAGTTATTATACGATTCGTATCGTAATAACCGAAACAGAGCCTTTTCGCGACAATCAACGCTCGACAGCCATCAGGAAAGTCAGCACCATAGCTCACACCAACCAACCCCTTCAGGCATTTCCATGTGGGTAGTGATTCCCGTCAAGGATCTCGATAGCTGCAAGAGCCGGCTGGCACATGCCCTGCCCGATCATGCTCGTCCGGCATTGATGGGAGCCTTGCTGGCAGACCTGCTCGACATGCTGGAAAGCTGTAGCACCATCACCGGTATCGCCGTCGTTACCCGCTGCCCCAGAGCCGCGCAAGTAGCACAGACCCACGGCGCCAATGTGCTGGCACTGGACAACGACCTTTGCCTGAACAGTGGCGTTACTGCTGCCATCAAAGAATTAACCACGCGCAATATTACTGATGTACTCGTGCTGCACGCTGACCTGCCTCTGGTCAACGCAGCGGATATCGATGCACTGGTGCAAACACATCGTGCGCATCAGACCAGCATCACATTAGTGCCTGATAGTGAACAGAATGGCACCAATGCGATACTGTTGTCGCTGCCGTCCAGCATGCAGTTTTTTTATGGCGAACACAGTTACAACAAACACCTGGATTTTTGCAACCATAACGCCATCAGCGTGCAAACCGTGCGCAATGAGCGCATCGGTTTTGACATTGATCTGTGGCAGGATTTTGCGCCATTGCTATCACTGCGCACCGCAGGCAATCGCCCACAACTGGCGCGCTGGCTGGAGCAATATGACGATCTTTTTGATGAGTCACTAACCGTGCCTATACAGAATACTTTTTACATGAATACCCCTGTTTTAGAAGATCATGCATGTCTTGCGCTCGCCGAGTGCAATGACACAGCAGCACTGATGGCAAGAGCGCGCGCATTGCGCGACCAGGGATTTCATAACGTCATCACTTTTTCCAAGAAAGTTTTTATTCCGTTGACTCACTTGTGCCGTGACGTCTGCCACTACTGCACCTTCGCACAAACACCGAAGAAAATTGACAGCGCGTTCATGACTATCGAGCAGGTATTGGCCGTAGCGCGTGAAGGCGCAGCCATGGGTTGCAAAGAAGCCTTATTCACACTCGGTGAAAAACCGGAGCTGCGTTACAGTGCTGCGCGCAAAGCACTGGATGAAATGGGTTATGCCAACACCATTGATTATTTATACGCTGTAGCAGAAGCTGTTTACCGCGAAACAGGACTGTTACCGCATTTGAATCCAGGCACGTTAAGTGCGGAAGAAATGGCAAAGCTACGCACAGTGTCGCCGTCGATGGGCATCATGCTGGAAAGCCTTTCCACACGTTTGTGCGAAAAAGGTATCCCACATTACGGTCCGCCGGATAAAGACCCTGCTGTGCGTTTAGCGACATTGGAAGAAGCCGGCAAACAGCATGTACCGTTTACTACCGGCATCCTGATCGGTATTGGTGAAACAAGACTCGAACGCATTGAATCCTTGCTCGCCATTCGCGCACTGCATCAACAGTATGGTCATATCCAGGAAATTATCATCCAGAATTTCCGCGCGAAACCGGAAACAAAAATGGCACATGCGCCAGAACCGGATCTGGCAGAATTGCTGTGGACACTCGCTGTAGCGCGCATTATTTTTGGCAGCGATATGGCAATCCAGGCGCCACCCAATCTGTCACCCGGCGTGCTGGAAAAACTGGTGGATGCCGGCATCAATGACTGGGGCGGCGTATCGCCTTTAACTCCGGATTATGTAAACCCGGAAGCACCTTGGCCGCATTTGCAAAATCTGGCAGACGCCACTGCCAACGCAGGAAAATTCCTGCATGAACGCCTGACGATTTATCCCGCTTATGTGCGCGATTACCAGATATGGTCTGATAAAAATTTCCACACGCCACTGTTACAAATGACCGATGGCGATGGCTTTCCACGTGTCGACAACTGGCAAACCGGCAGCGGCGATGAACCACCAACAGACATGCTGGCTCAAATCCATGAGCCAACAAAAAACCGCACAGCGTCATTGGACATCAAAAACATTCTCGCTGCGATTGCCCACGGTGAATCACCGACCGAAAGTGACATTGTTAGACTGTTTCGCGCACGTGGCGATGATGTAGGCGTCATCTGCCACGCGGCTGACAATTTGCGAAAAACACTCAATGGCGACACTGTGACCTATGTGGTGAATCGCAATATCAACTACACCAATGTCTGCTATTTCAAATGTCAGTTCTGTGCCTTCTCGAAAGGCAAACTCAGCGAAAACCTGCGCGGTCGCCCTTACGATATTTCCCTGGAAGAAATCCAGCGCCGCACCACCGAAGGCTGGCAACGCGGCGCGACTGAAGTGTGCATGCAAGGCGGTATTCATCCGGATTACGACGGCAACACCTATATAGAAATTCTGGATGCCGTCAGAGCTGAACAGCCGGATATGCACATCCACGCGTTTTCGCCACTGGAAATCTGGCAAGGCGCAGCGACTATCAAAAAACCACTAAAAGATTATCTGCAACAATTGCAAGCACACGGGCTTGGCACCCTGCCCGGCACAGCTGCAGAGATTCTCGACGATGAAATTCGCGACATTATCTGCGCAGACAAAATTCGCACAGCCGAGTGGCTGGAAGTGATGGAAACTGCACACAGTATCGGCTTACGATCAACTGCAACCATCATGTTTGGTCACGTTGAACATTACCAACACTGGGCGCGACACTTTTTACGTTTACTCGATGTGCAAAAACGCACCGGTGGCTTTACAGAATTTGTCCCGCTGCCGTTTGTAGCAGAAGAAGCACCGATGTATCTGAAAGGTCGCGCACGCAAAGGCCCGACGTTCCGCGAAGCCGTATTGATGCATGCTGTTGCACGCCTTGTTCTCAGCCCACATATCAAAAACATCCAGGCATCATGGGTGAAACTCGGCAATCGCGGCGTGCAAGCTTGTCTTGCTGCCGGCGTGAATGATCTCGGCGGCACCCTGATGAACGAAAGTATCACGCGTGCTGCTGGCGCCACTCATGGTCAG
>DAOMGA010000262.1:2948-3162 GCA_035430085.1 Pseudomonadales bacterium | reverse complement strand
GCGTTTGCAATGCCGGCTGGATCACAGCGCGCACGACTGGCAGATCGATCGCATCAGCAAACCATTGTGAGGCTTTGCGCAGTCCATTCACGTGCCGACGAATATCGCGCAGCGCCAGATGTTCATCGTCGGTTTGCGGATCAAAAAAATCATCCAGCAGATTGAGCAGCAACGCAGACCACGCTGCCGGCGTGGCAGATTGCGCCAACGCTTT
>DAOMGA010000262.1:0-2934 GCA_035430085.1 Pseudomonadales bacterium | reverse complement strand
CCCAGAACTGCAAAAATCCGTCCAGCACCGCACTCGCACCGCCTTCGATTTCGTCATAAGGCAGCACTGCCAGGCTGTCATGCGCCAGTGTCACAGGTTCAGCCACACCATCAAGCTGCGTTGCCATCATGCTGAAACCCGCCAACATCCTGTTGATGCCAAAGTCCCAACTGAATTCACTGTAAGCAGGCAAACCTTGCTGTTCGCGGTGTGCTGCATCCAGACCCCAGCGCACACCGGACTCCTGCAACCATCGTTTCAGTTTTTCAAAACTGTCGCGATCCAGTCCGAACTTTACCTGCACTGCCGGCACTTCCAGCATGGCGAGAATGTCTGTCAGCGGCAATCGACTTTCCGGCAAAGTGAGCAGCAAATCCAGCGTATTCAACAGCGGCACTTCTTCCAGCCAACTGCGATCGGTGATGTGGTACGGCAGCGCGGCAGCTGTGTTGCCAAACACAGTTTCGATGTACGGCACATACGGCGCCACTTGCGGCATCATCACCACCACGTCGCGTGGTTTTAATGTCGCATCCTGTTTGAACAATGCCAGCAACTGGTCATGGAGAACCTCCACTTCCCGCAATGGACTATGGCAATTATGAATACGGATACTGTTAACCGTTTTTTGTCGTTCACTGTCCGGCAACGGGATTTTTTTCGGCGCAGATTCCTGCATCGCCAGTGAAGCCACACTGTTCTGGTAACTCAATTGCAAAATTTCCTGCTGGATACTGTGCAGCAGACTGATTTGTGAACCACGATCGCCCGCCGGTTCGCTGTACCACTCCTCATCGACAAAGGGGAGCTCATCCATCGCAGCGTAAAGTGATTCGATAAATTCCTTCACCTGTGTTCCCTGACTGGCCAGCAAGGGATTGCCAATCACACCCTCATCAAACTGGCGTTTGCCCTGTTTTTTCACCAGCGATTTGGCAGATGCAATATCAAACCAGTACTCACTGCAGGGATTAACGGCGAACAATTGCACATCAATATGTTTACCCAGCAACAGCAACATGCGCACAAAGTGCGGCGGCATGGAGGTGATGCCGAAAACAAAAAGACGCTGCATCGGAATTGCCGCTTGCACGGTAGAAACTTTTTCTGTCTCCAGTTTTTCCAGCAAGTTTTTTTCAATCAACGCGCGATGTTGTACACCAGACAATCGTCTCCACAACTCACGCTGCCAGGCTTCATTGTCATTATATTTTTCAGTATTTTCCCAACGCAGCAGCATTTCCGGTCTATAAACGAGATACTGGTCAAACAAATCGGCTACTGAGGCAGCCAGCTGGTAGCGCTTAAGCTGTTGGCTGTTAGCACCGGCCAGATAGTTTTTTACCGGTTTGATGCAATCCAGCGCCAGTAATGCTTCACTGCCAAATAATCCGAATAACTTCCAGGTCATTTCTTCTTTCGACAAGGGCGTCTCTTTCGGAATAGCGTTCGAGACGACAGCACGCGCCAACAGCCAGAACAATTCATGCGGCTGGATGTAACGGATATTGGCAGCAATGCCCTGCTGTTGCGCCAACTGCAGGTTCAACCACTGCCCCATCACCAGATTGTCTACCAACACATACTCCGGCGTCAGCGGATCATGCAGTGGCGACTGCATACCCGCCATCAATCGCTCACTGAGCGTCTCAACGCGGTTGGAAAACAGGGTGGTAAACGCCATGAGCAATCCTTGTGTTATTCATTCTGCTTACCCTACCATAGCGTTTCGCGTGTTTTATAACTGTTGCCATGTTTTGCCCTTGCCTGCTTATCCCCGTCTATAACCACGGCGCACTCATAGAAGCGACGTTCGAGCGTCTGCGCCGCTTTGCCCTGCCGTGCATCATGATCGACGATGGCAGTGAGCCGGCCACAGCGACCGTGCTGGATGAGCTGGCGGCACGTGAACCCGGCATCCTGTTGCTGCGCCTGCCACACAACAGTGGCAAGGGCGTTGCCGTGCTGAAGGGTATCGCCCGGGCACATGAACTGGGCTATACGCATGCACTGCAAATCGATGCCGACGGTCAACACGACACTGACGATATTCCCGCCATGTTGGCGATGGCAGAAAAAGAACCGGCAGCATTGATCAGCGGCGCACCGCAATACGGTGATGACATTCCCAAAGCGCGTTTATATGGCCGTTACATCACGCATTTCTGGGTGTGGATTGAAACGCTGTCATTCAACATCATCGATTCGATGTGCGGCTTTCGTGTTTATCCGGCGGCTGCAACACTTGCATTAGCCGAGCGTGTTGCTATTGGTAAACGCATGACATTTGATACCGACATCATGGTTCGTTTGTATTGGGAAGGCACGCCGGTACGTTTTATACCGACGCACGTCAGTTATCCTGAAAATGGCATCTCGCATTTTCGTGCGCTGCGCGACAACTGGCAGATCAGCTGGATGCACACAAAACTGGTATGCGGTATGTTTTTGCGCTTATTCAAAGGGCGCGATGAATCACGCCCCTACAAAGAACATTGGTCACAGAAAAAAGAGCGCGGCAGTGAATGGGGCATGCTGTTTTGTCTCTGGTGTTATCGCATATTGGGTAAACGCGTGCTGTATGCACTGCTCTACCCGATTATCGGCTGGTTTTTTCTCTTCGCATCTTCGGCGCGACGCGAATCGAAACGTTATCTAGCGCGGGTATTCAATAAAACACCGGGCAACGCAGATATTTTCCAGCACTTTATGAGTTTTGGTCGCGCGACTGTCGATAAATTTTCAGCATGGAACGGCGACATCCAGCGCAGCGATGTGGAATTTCCTGACCGGGAAATTCTGGTGCAACAAGCCGCCAGCAATAAAGGCGCTGTGATTCTCACCTCCCATCTCGGTAATGTGGATATGTGTCGCGCATTAGTGAACAGCGTGCCGGGCATACACCTGAATGTGCTGCTGTTTACCCATCACGCA
>DAOMGA010000261.1:0-3179 GCA_035430085.1 Pseudomonadales bacterium | reverse complement strand
CCTGAATATCATGGCTTTTAGGATACGCACCTTTCCTGAGACACGCTTCACACATACTTTTCTGGTATTTACCCTGCACCGCTTGCTGACGCAGCTTGTCATATACAGCGCCATGCCAGATTTCTTCCGCTGTATTCTGATCCAGATGGCCGATCCAGTCTTTTGCACCGGTGAAACAACAGGTTCTCACCCTGCCATCAAACGATGCATGCATGGTTTTGAACGGCTCCAGACACGGCACACCTTTGAACGCAACAAAATCTTCTTCTTCAACAGAAAATTGCTGGCGTTCACGCCTGATACGCTCTTTATTCAACGCTTCCTTTTTTTCTTCGCGCTTGGCGGCAGACAGTGCAATGCGTTTGATATCTGCCACCGGCACGCGCTCTGCCAATACGCGTTCAAATAACGCTTCGCGGTCTGCATCCGGCATAGCTTCAAATGCCCGCGTAAAATTCAATGCGTGTTTCTGGGTCGCTTCATAAGGCGCACTCGCCAGATGCACACCCATTTCTCTGGCTACCTGCTTCGCCTCCTGCAGAATGTTTTCTTCCCTATCAGGATGCATATGCGATTCATGATGTTTCAATTCGGCAATGTTCTTTTCAAATACCCGTAACGGTTTGATATGGATAACATTCACACCCAACTCACCCATCATGCGCACAAAGACTGGTAGTTTTTCAATGTGATGATTGAAGGCGATGCTGTTGACTTCAATGCGCGGGTATTGGCTGCCTGCGCGTTCTTTTGCTTGCGCCAATCGCTTGATACCTGCCAGCACACGCTCGAAATCGCCACCGATATAAATATTCTCGTACTCTTCAGCGGTGGTGCCAGAAAAACTGATGGAGATGCGATGGATATGTCCCTGTACCAGAAATTCGCAGAACTCTTCATCCAGATGCATGCCATTGGTGAAGAAATCAATCAGCGCTTCGTAGTTTGATAAATACAGCAACAATTCCTTGTACTGCGGATGGATGGTGGGTTCGCCATAACCACTGGCATGAATAATCAGCGCGTGCTTCAACACTTCTTCCATGGGCAATGTCGCAGTGTCATAGGCTATGACACCGCGATCTTCCCGCTTCAGCGCAAAAAACCGGTCTGCATTCAGCGCAGAAAAAGTCGGACACATGGCGCACTGCAAATCACAGATATTGCTCACTTCCAGAAATACTTCCACCGGCCACAGCGGGAATGTTTCGCCTTCTGCAAATTCAAGAAAGGAAGCTATTGTCTCGCGTTTTTCTTGTAAGTATTTCGACGACATACTACCGCTCCCGACCCTGTTTCTGTTTTTGCTATTTATTAGCCAAGCACAGCCTGCCGGATTTGTGCGTGCTTCTCAGCGGCAAGCCGCGGCCCATAATCACTCACTACTTCAGCAGAAGCGCGGCTGGCCAGACGACCGGCATCACGGTACGAGTAACCGTTGGTGATCGCATAGAGAAACGCACCGGCAAACATATCACCAGCACCGTTGGTATCAACCGCTTTCACAACGTGTGGCTCAATGGCGTGCAATTCGTCGCCATCAAATACCAGCGCGCCTTTGGCACCGCAGGTAATCGCAAACGTTTTCGCGTGTTGCTTCAGGGCTTCAGCGGCAGCATGCGTATCTTGCGTGCCGGTAAATCCCTGCGCTTCGTGTTCGTTACAAAACAATAAATCCACACCGTTACCAATCATTTCGCGCAAGCCATCGCCAAAAAACTGCACCATGCCTGGATCAGACAATGACAGCGCCGTTTTCACACCATGTTTTTCTGCTGCTTCACGCAACTCGATAGCAGCGGCGCGACCAGTCGGCGACGTCACCAGATATCCTTCGATATAGGCAAACTGTGAACGCGCCACGGCATCGTGGTTCAACGCCTGTTTGCACAGTGTTTCACTGATACCGAGATGCGTCAGCATCGTGCGTTCGGCATCCGGCGTAATCAGCACCAGACACTTGCCCGTACCGTTACTAGCAGAACTGGCATCGCCCACATGCTCATAGGTATTGCAGGCAACACCCGCTGCATCCATGTCTTTCAGATAAAAATCGCCGTTGTCATCGTTAGCCACTTTGCAGGAATAAAACGCTTTGGCGCCAAAATAACTGGCGGCGATGATGGAGTTGGCGGCACTGCCACCGCTGGCGCGTTTGGAATGCGTCATATGACCGGACAGGTACGTTACTAATTCTTGCTGGCGGTCTGCATCCACCAGCGTCATCAGACCTTTATCGATACCCAGCTGTGCCAGATCGTTATCGGTGACATCAATCTCTGTATCAACCAGTGCCGCGCCAATGCCGTAAATGTGGTAAGTCATAAAAAATTCCTGTGAAAGAAAACCCGGTGTAAATCAACGCGCATTATCCATGATAACGCCGCTTATTCAGCATTTTCATTTACGGAATTCGCTGAGCTCACTACAGGTTTACGCGCTCGTTAACGGTGGAGCCTTTGTAGTTGCCATTCAATGGCATCGGCGGCGGATTGCTATCAAGAATCAAACCGTTGCAGGCTGTTGCTGCAGGCGAACAGCCATAGGGATTGGGTTCAAGCCAGTAATCCGGCAGACCGTCATAATTTGCATCGGCTGCAGCTGCAGCATTATTACGAAATGCATCTTGCGAATTGGGAACGCCATCCCCATCAATGTCAGGTGTGTCATTGGTGTCTGTCGCATCTTCCACGCCATCCGCATCCGCATCGCCACTGTGGTAGCGCACGATATAATTTGCAGTAGAAGGACCGCCCAGCACAAGTTTGCCATCTGCCTGCACCGCCAATGCATTACCAGTTACGTTGATACTGCTGGAATCAAAAGAAGTATCCAGCGAACCATCCACATTCAGCCGGGCAATTCCCCTACGCGGAACACTGTTAATTGAACTAAACGACCCCACTAGCACTATCTTGTTATCCGGCTGTATAGCTAACGCATTGACTTGAGCATTAGCACCATAGCCTGAAGAGAAACCCGTATCCAATGAGCCATTACTATTCAGCCGCGCAATGTTATAACGCGCCACACCGTTAACAGCACTGAATGCCCCACCTATGAGTATTCTGCCATTTGATTGCACAGCCAGTGAGTAAATATTCGGCGAGCTGGGGCTGAAACCTGTATCCAGTGAACCGTCGCTGTTCAGGCGCGCGATGCGATTGATGGCTGTACCG
>DAOMGA010000260.1:0-3193 GCA_035430085.1 Pseudomonadales bacterium | reverse complement strand
GACTGGCGCCCAGCCGGATCAGAAGATGAAGAGGCATCATCATCGGAAGAAGAGATTAGCCCGGTAGACACGTTGTATGAGGATGAATCAGAGGAAAGCGCCGCTGAGAACCCTGATGCTGAAACAGATTCCGCTTCACTACAGGAATCGACGGCGCCTCCTAAATAAAGCTGGGGAGAGGGCTTTAAAAAACTTTTCTGCCCTGCACCATAATCAAATCAGCTATACCGAGCCCGTAAAAGGTGCAGGAGAGATTATTTTGATCATCGCTGCTCATTTTTTATACGCGCATCAGCAAGATTGATTAATTCGATAGCATGCTTAACGGCTTCATTCGCCATCAACTCACTCACCACATCACCGGAGTAATCAATAACATTGCGCTGCTTGCGCAATGCACCCAGTACAACCATGGTGGCGGGAGAAAGCCCAACGGTTTGCGGCAATGTCTGGATCATGGTCTGGTGATGCCCAGGCTTGCTCGTCAATGTGCGATAACCATTAGCATGCAGCGCCATGTTGGCTGTTTGCATAATGGCTTTGTACGCAAAATCAAAACAACCTTCTGTGCTGATTCCCGGCAGTTGCGCATCCTGCAAGCTACGTTGTGCCGCCTCTCTTAAACGCTGCAGCGTTGCCGAATCTGGCTTAATACGTTCCAGCGTTTTTCCCTCAAGATTATCCAAGCCCATATTTTTCTACTCCTTTATTACAAATCGGCTTCACTGCCTAAAATAAACAATTTGGGCTTTGCCAGAATGTCCTGCACAAATGCTCCCTTCGCAGCCATCAAACGCTGCCACTCTTCCACGCCATACACTTTGGGATTAATTTCCCGCCCCAGCATTTTCTGCGCAGGATACAGCGCAGCTACCACATCAGAATAACCGACATCGCTAACTACCATAACGTCAATATCGCTGCCCACACCAGCCTTGCCGCTGGCCATGGAGCCAAAAACAAATGCCGCTTCAATATGACCGGCTATGGGCGCGAGGACATCCGCCAATATCTCTACCAAGCCACTGGTTTTGCGCAGGATGCTCGCCAATTCTTCAAACACCGGGCATTCAACATTAGCGGCATAGTGGAGCTGGTTGCCTACCTTGTTTTTTACCAGTAAACCCGCCTCTGCCAGCTTTGTCAGTTCTCTTGTGAGAGTGCCTGGCACAGTGCCGGTCAATCGAGCAATCTCACGCAGATGGTAGCGTTGCTCAGGGTGCAGCAGCAGCAATCCCAATACCCGGCGGCGGTAATCGGTGAACAAAATCGTGGCTAGTGACATTTGAACCCTGCATTTAGTTGCCTTAATAGCAACAATCGTAGCCTAAAAAGCAACGAAGTTAAAGGCAATGGAGGGATTTAGGGAAAGGGTTTAAAAAACCTTTCTGCCCTGCACCATCATCAAATCTGCCGTACCCAGCAAACCGGCTTTTGCCGCCACCACTTGCGGAATGGCGTGCACAATACGCATGGCAGACGCGAGCAAACCGCCGGTGTTGTGATCGCCATCTGCACCGCTCATATGAAAATCCATCGTCATCGTCGGTGAACCCTTGATCTCGATACGATAACTGCCGCTGCCGTGCCCTTGCTCCCACTCTGGCGCCATATCGTCATGCAGACGTGTAACGTGCTCGACAATAATTTTGACTTTGCCGTCGATGACACCTTGCAATTCAAAACGCAATGCAGCGGCTGTGCCTTTTTTAATCGTGCCGAGATCAATTTCAATATCATGCGGTGCAGGCAAGCGCTCATACACTTCACGAATTTCATCCAGCGTTGCGCCGGTGGCATCCGCGATCATCTGGATTACACCGCCCCAGGCAAATGTCAGCGCACCGGGCAACAGCAACATCGGCACATCATCCATCGGTTTGCCAAAACCCATGATATCGAACAGCGTATGCGGCTGGTTGTAAGTCGCATAGTTAAGAATTTCTGCAATACGAATCTGCTCCACTTTCTCACACACACTCAACAGTGTGAGTGGAATAAGATCGTTGGCAAAACCGGGATCAATGCCCGATACAAAACAACTGCTGTTACCTTCGATACACGCAGCTTCCAGCGGTTTGCGCAGATTTTTATCTGCCTGCGGCGGATGCGTCAAAAACGGTAACGACGTAGAGACCAGATTTTTGCCGCTGCGCAGGATTTTTTCATAATCGCCAATCGCTTCAAACAAACGCGAATCCGCACCTGAGCAATAACACACCACATCTGCATCCAGTGCCAGCAAGGCATCCGCATCATTACTTGCCAGAATGCCGGTAGCAGGCAGGCCGATCAGTTCGCCGGCATCGCGCCCCACTTTGTCGGCACTGCTCACCCACAAACCTACCAACTCCATTTCCGGGTGGTTGATAATCATGCGCAGTGCATGTGTGCCGATGTTGCCGGTAGACCATTGAATGACTCTGATCACGATTTTTTCCTCTCTTTTGTATTTCTCTGGGCAGCCAGCGAAATGTAATCCGGTTTGCCGGATTTTTCCCATTCATCCCACACTTGAAAAAAATCATTGCCGAAAGGATCTTCACCGCGCAACCACATGGAACCGCGTCGGATCGTCCAGTCATTGGGTGACAAGGCAATCGCTGTATCCCAATGTATTTTTGCCGCATCGGGTTGATCGTTCTGATACAGATACCAGGCCAGCGCATGTTCCGCACGCGCCAGTTGCTCTTCAAAAGTGGGCGGCACCATTTGCTCGGTAATTTGTTGCGCAGAGAAATCTGTCTCGCCAGTAGCAATCCAGTGTTTCAATGCTTGCATGTGCGGCTCGCAATCCAGTTTGTGTACGAATGCGTATTTGTTACTGCCGTGTTCCACACGCGGCGGGCGTGCAATCTTGCCTGCCTCATCAATCCAGATCACCGTCGGCACATTGATAAAACCGTAACGGCGCGACACCACATGCTCGTTATCAATCAATGATGGGTGTTGCGGTTTTGCCGCATCAATAAACGGTTGCGCATCGCTGTTGCGTGAATCCTGCGCGATGGTGATCACCACAAAGTTCTGGTCTTTGTATTGTTCATACAACGCTTGCCAGATGGACAAATCATCACGGCACCCACACCAGCTCGCCCATGTCACCAATAATATTTTCTTGCCGCGATAATCGCTGAGCTTGTGCATTTTTCTTTTTTCTTCCGGCAATGAAAAATCCGGCGCGATAGCCGAT